>JBMFLZ010000004.1:65757-73716 GCA_049970935.1 Sulfolobales archaeon
ATATCATAGAGAAATTTAAAGAGAACAGGGTCCGCGAGATCGAGAATTTTAGAGAAAGAATTTATAAGGAGCTAAGAAAATAATGAGTGGTGATTTTAAGCGTGTCGATCAGAGGGCAAGGAAGAATTCAATTTGATCTTGTTGTCGCATCATTAATTCTCGTTTTGGCAGCATTACTAACACTTGTTTTTGTGGCAATCATCGCAGGCGGAGGCGGAGGAGTATCTTTTCAGGCACCATCCATAGGACTGGATAAGTTAGGTAAATACGTGGGGGCGGGACTAGCAATAGGATTAGCAGCCCTAGGCGCGGGATTAGCTATTGGGATAGCTGGTGCAGCAGGCTTCTCTGCAATGGCTGAAAAACCGGAGTTATTTGGTAGGATCTTCTTAATAATTGTATTAGCAGAGGGATTAGGTATATATGGCTTAATAGTAGCTATTTTACTAATATTACTGGGTTAGCTTTTTTCTCAGTTAGCTAAAACTTTATAAATTCGTAATTATTTTTCTATCTGAGTAGTCTATGGCGGAAAAACCTTCCTCGAAATACGGTGAAGAATTTAGTAAGTGGTATGATTGGGTATTAGATGCTGCGGAGGTCTATGACTACGGAAGATATCCTGTGAAGGGAATGGGTATATGGAGACCCTACGGATTCAAAATAAGAGAACTAGTTTTACAGAAACTAAGAGAACTTCTAAACGAGACAGGACATGAAGAAGTATTATTTCCACTGCTAATAACAGAGGATATGATTAAGAAAGAGAGTGAGCACATAAGGGGGTTCGAGAATCAGGTTTACTGGGTTACTCACGGAGGTCTGGAGCCTCTCGACGTAAAATTAGCTCTTAGACCAACCAGCGAGATCCCGATTACGTATATGGAGGCTCTCTGGTATCATAGTTACAGGGATCTTCCAAAGAAACTTTATCAGATCGTTAGTATGTTTAGATACGAGACAAAATCTACGAAGGCAATGATCAGGGTTCGCGAGGTAACAACATTTAAAGAGGCTCATACTTTACATGAATCCTTCGAGGACGCCGATAGACAAGTTGCTGAGGCTATAGAGATCTATAGTAAATTTTTCGATGATCTAGGGATACCTTACATAATCTCTAAAAGACCTGAATGGGATAAATTCCCAGGAGCAGTTTACACAGTAGCTTTCGATACTTTGATGCCCGATGGAAGAGCTCTCCAAATAGGTACTGTTCATCATCTTGGACAGACATTTACGAGAATATTTGAAGTAAGGATTCATTTAAGAGACGGATCAATGGATTATGGGTGGCAAACAAGTTATGGTGTTTCAGAGAGAGTGATCTCGGCTCTCATAAGTATTCACGGAGATGAAAGAGGATTAATATTACCACCGAGATACGCACCTATTCAAGTAGTTATTATTCCAATACCTTCTACAGTAAGTGATGAAGAAACAGAGAAAGTTTGGAGTTATGCTAAGGATATAGAGACTTTGCTTAAGAACGCAGGATTTAGAGTATATTGTGATCTTGATAAAGAACTCAAACCAGTTGATAAATTTTACAAATACGAGATCAAGGGTGTCCCTATAAGAGTAGAAGTAGGTCCACGAGAATTAGCTAATGATACTGCAACTATTTTTAGAAGAGATCTTTTCAAGAGAGAGACCATTAGAAGAAGTGAATTAATTGATAAAATAAGAGAGCTATGTCGGGAGATAGAAGAAAATCTTAAAAATAGAGCATGGAATGAATTTCGTAGAAAGATAAAGAGAGTAAAATCTCTTGAAGAAGCTGATGAGATACTTAAGAAAGAAAATGTTATTATAGAGATACCGTGGTGCGGTTCAAAGAGCTGTGGCATGAAACTCTCTGAAAGATGGGTTGGAGTGGATCTTTTAGGAAGTCCGCTGGAATTAGTAGATATGGGAGGTTTGAAGTGTCCTGTATGTGGACGTCCTGCCAGAACTTTTGCTAGGTTAGCACGTAAATACTAGTTAACTATCTCTCCAGATATAATTTATAACTATTAACCTTATTTAAATTAAGATATAAGATTTACGCTATGGGTGTGCTTATACGAGTAGAAAACTAAATATTCTAGTGACAGGTGCATCAGGGTATCTAGGCAGTTATATAGTTAGGAGAGCTCTGGAAAGAGGACATAGAGTGGTAGCAGTAGTCAGAACAAAATCTTCTCTTGATAAAATCAGTTCTGAAAATAAGGAGATTTTCGAGAGATACTCTGAGAGATTATGTATCTTAGAAAATGATCTGGAGAAAATAGATTCGTTAGGTGAGTTAGTGAGGAAATCACTCGAGTGCTATGGAGACATAGACACATTAATTAATAGCGCAGCAGTGTGGGATGATACAGATCCTTTTAAATTATCTTATGATAAATGGATAAAGATCCTAACCATAAATTTAATAGTGCCGTATATTCTTTCACTTGAAGTTTCTAGATATATGAATGAGAAAGGGGTAATAATCAATATCTCTTGTATATCATCAACAAGAGGACATAGAGTATATGGAAGCCTAAGACCTTCTCCAGCATACATTGCTTCAAAGACGGCTTTAAATAGCATAACAAGATATTTAGCGGAACTCTTAGCTCCCAAGGGAATCATAGTTATAGGTATAGTTCCTTCGTGGATCGAGAAACCAGAGATACAGAAATACCGCGACTATATAACGAGAAGTGTACCCCTTAGAAGAGCGGCGGAACCGTTTGAAGTAGCGGATCTGATAATATCACTAGCTGAAGAGAGAATTCAGTATCTTAGCGGAAGCATTATAGAGATACCTGGAGCTTTATGAACTCTGTAAAAATACGTGCTTAATGAAAATGAAATTATAAAAAGATCAAAAGATTAATATTCACATTCTTCTGAAAATGATTCCTTTACCTCCTCTAGGATACTCCCACTTAAGGACTGTGGAATCACTTAGGATCCTACAGAGACCACATTCAACACATTCCTCATAGTGGAATACCACCCTATTCTCCTCAACTACATAACATCTCATAGGACAAAGCTTTGTTAGTGCTTTTATCGGAAGTTTTTTATCGTCTAGGATAATTATGTGAGGTTCTTTATCTATATCCCAAGTATTTCTTTTTATAAGTTCTTCGATTCTGAGTCGCTTAATACTTTTTTCTTGACTCATATGTTTTTCGCCACCTTAGCGAGTTTTAGTAAAAGCTTGAATAAGCTAATCCTATTAGATTTGAGGGTTTCACGTACACTATCAAGGATCTTAGGTTCCTCATAATCAGTCTCAAGGATCCTTCTTATACTCTCTATAGTCAACTTAGGGATCTCGTTAAAGAAAAACGAGTCACGCATTATATCACTAACATGCTTGTGATTTAAAAGCTCCGTGTATATATAACTTCGTCTTATCTTATCTTCATAGCTCTTAAACACCTCCTCATCAAATCTCTTCTTGTTAAAAGCTTCTAAAATGACTTCCGCGGCCAATTTACCACTATAAACAGCTGTGTCCACTCCTCTGAATGTGTACCCAGCATTTACTAAAAATCCTGCTGCGTCACCTACTACTAGGAGACCTGGATAGTATAGTTTCTTAGGCATAGCTTTAGAACCTGCCTCTAGAACTAGTCTCCCACCATACTCAATTATTTCTGCTTCAGCCCAGTATCTATAGAAGTAGGGGTGAGTTCTGAAATTCTCTAGAAGCTCTGAAATATGAATATCTAACTTATTTTCTTCAACTGCTTTAATAGCTGAAGAAACATTAAGTACTAAACCTATAGATAATGTGTCTCTCATTGTATAAATAAATCCTCCCCCGGGAATACCTCTTGTTATATCCCCAACAATGAGCCAAGACAACCCTTCATTATCGCTCAGACCCATTCTCTCCTCTAAGATCTTGGGATCTATTTTAAGGACCTCCTTGACTCCGATACCTACTTGCTCGGGAGATAACTTAGGGGCCAAACCTAATTTTTCTAAGAGGATCCGATTCACACCCTCCGCATCAACAACTACATCAGCCTCAACAATATCTGAACCGCTTCTAACACCTATCACCTTACCATCTTTAACGACTATTTCATCAATCCTTGTTTTATCAATAAAAAGAGCCCCGGCCTCCTCCGCTTTCTTAACCATCCATGCAACAAGCTCTGTGAGATATGTCGTGAAAGCAACTCTACGACCTAAGTTATACTCTAGCGTTAAGACTCTCTCTCCCCAAACAATACTGAATCTCTCCTTACTAACCCACCGATGAATAGGAGCCTCCTTATCTAACTCTGGCCAAACCTCCCTCATTGGTTGAGCATATGCTTTGCCACCCCATAACATTTTACTGCCCGCTTCAGCGCCTCTCTCTACGAGAAGAACTTTTAATCCGGCTTTAGCGAGTAAATAAGCAACACTACAACCAGCAGGTCCTGCACCTACTACTACAACATCGAATTTGTAGCTCTCGGTCAAAAATTATCCTCCTTGAAACACTAGATCTTCTTTAATCTCTCTATTAACTTAGGTAATATGACAAATAGGTCTCCCACAATACCGTAATCGGCTATCTTAAATATTGGCGCATCTGGATCTTTATTAATAGCTATTATAATCTTTGAATCACGTATACCAACTACATGCTGAGGAGCTCCTGATATACCCACGGCAATATAAATATCAGGTTTAACTATCTGGCCTGTGAGCCCAATCATTCTATCAGGAGATACCCAGCCTGCATCTACCGGAGGTCTAGTCGCGCCAACTTCAGCTCTTAGGACTCTAGCTAGCTCCTCTATTAATTTGAACCCCTCTGCTTTAGCTCCTCTACCACCCGCGACGATAATCTTGGCTTTAGATAAATCTACTTTCCTCTCTATTTTCTGGATCTCTAAAATCTTCGTTAGACCTATTCTTTCCTGAGGTACATTCGTACTCCATGAAATAATCTCACCCAGTCTATTAGGATCCTTTTGCGGGATCTCGTAAAGACCTGGTCTCATTGAAATTATTACAGGTCTCTTATTGAATGAGACAACTATAGCGTATATCTCACCTCTGAAAATCTGTCTCACCATGTATATGGCTTTGTCGTATTTCACGCCTGTGCTAGGATCAACATATTCTCCGACATACACATCTATACAGTCACTAACTGATCCCACACCTAATCTTGCTGCAACCCTTGAGGCTAATTCTCTGTAGAGAGTGGTTGAGGAAAACATTACTATGTCAGGTAAAGTCTTGCGAATCAATTCACTTAATACATACGAGTAAATCATTGTATCATACGAACCAAATAGCGGATTCTCTACTACATAGACTACGTCAGCACCATACTGAATCACTTCTTTAGCGTATTGGGAGATCTTGTTGCCTAAGAGAATAGCTCCCACTCTACCATTTAGCTTCTGCGAAAGTTCTCTAGCTTTACCTAAAAGTTCTAGTGAGCGAGATCTTAAACCTGATTCGTCAACCTCTATGAATACGTAGACGTCACCCACGGATCTCAGCCTCCTAGAGACACATTATCTCTCCTGAGTTCTTCGAAGAATTTATCTAATGCCTTATCTACATCTTCCTCGAATATAATCTTTCTCTTTCTCTTAATCTCAACGGGTTTTACATAAGCCAATCGAACCCCTGCTTCAAAAAGTTTTTCTCTCATAATCTCGTTGAGACTCCACGAAATTATACTTTTTCTTCTAGCGCTTATAACATCTCTCAGTGAAGGTATTCTCGGCTCATAGCTTGTATCGGCTATGGCTAATACAGCTGGTATCTTTGCTTCAATAATCATGTATCCATCTTCAATAATTCTTTTAACAATAACACTATCTCTCTTGACCTCTAAGATTCTATCCACATAAAAAATACTTGGTATATTAAGCAGCTCACCTAATTGAGTAGGTACTTGACCAGAATTAGTGTCTGAAGCCTCAACACCACTAAGTATAAGATTTATTTCACCATATTTTTCTCTAATTTTTCCCAGACCAATACTGATAATATATGATGTTTGTAGAGTATCATAATCTCTTACTAAGGGATCAGCTATATATATAAATTCATCAACACCCATAGCAAGTACCTCTCTATATACATCCACTAAACCTGGAAGACCAAGGGATAATCCAATTACTCTTCCACCATATTTCTCTCTTAATTGTAAGGCAGCCTCCACAGCGTATTTATCGCCAGGATTCACTACATACTTAATATTTCTAAGATCTAATTTACCCTCAGGGGAAATATTCACGGGAGACTTAGGGTCAGGCACAGATTTAACTAGAACAACTATGTTCAGAGACATAAAAACACCTTTTCACGAAATAACCATTAGGTAATTACTTAATAAACTCTTTGCCTAAGACTTCTCTAGCAATTATTAACTGCATTATCTCTAGTGCACCCTCAGCCCAATCATAACTTTTAACTGCCTTCATAGCTAGAGCCACAGGATTCTCTTCGGTGTAAGCGTATGCGCCCATCCATCTCATAGCGTCATCTATAACCGCTTTGGCTGTTTCAACGGCGAAATATTTTGCGGCGGCAGCATATTTAGTAACCTCAAATCTACTTATCTTACCTTCCATCTCCTTCTTTATAGCCCACAGAGCTTTATATGCTAAATTATATGCTGCCTCTGCACGAGCCCAGTTCTCGGCTAGTTGAAACTGTATACCTTGGAACTTAGCTATTGGTTGCCCAAATGCTGTTCTCTGCTTAATATACTCTGAAGCTATCTCTAGAGCTCTCTTAGATCCTACAGCACACGCTAAAGCTATATATGCTCTCGCATGATCGAAGCCTTCCATGGCTATATAGAAGCCTTTACCTTCATCACCAATCCTATAATGCTCAGGAACCCTTACATTCTCCATAGAAAAACTACCGAAAGACCAACCTTTTCTCCCGAATTCTTTCTCTAATCTATAGGTGATGCCTGGAGATCTCATGGGTACATAAAAGAAAGTCATTCCTCTATGCCTAAGCTCCTTATTGGTGTAGGCAAGTGTTAAATGACCTCCTCCATCCGGGAATTGCTCTCTAGCCTCTCTAATACCTGAGATATAGGCTTTCTCACCATTTAAAACATAGTATTGACCCTCTCTCTTAGCCTCTGTTCTTATAGACGCGACATCGGATCCCGCATGCGGTTCTGTTGTGGCTATACCTATCCATAGTCTTCCTTTAGCCGCTTTCGTAATGATCTCTTCATTAAATTCCTCTCTACCATATTTAGAGGCTATGTAGCCCCAGGAAGTGTGAACAAGATAAGCAACAGCCAGTGAGAAAGTGAGATCTGCTCTAACAATTTCTTCTAATATAACACCAGCTGTTATAGGATCTAGGTTTAATCCACCATATTTCTCAGGGAAGACAACTCCGAAAACATCTAATTTCGCTAATCCCTCAATAATGTCGTCAGGGATTCTACGTTTCTCTTCAAACTCAATTATTCTAGGAGCTATGTATTTCTCAGCGAATTCTCTTATGGTTAATCTAAGTTCTTCTTGCTCCTTGGTAAACTCGAAATCCCAAGGCATAATTAAAACACCAATAAAATATTACTACGGCTAAAAAATAATAATACAATTTATTATTTTTAATTCATAGGGTTGTTGACGGGATCCTATTATCTAGAGATTCGATCTTTATTATATCTTCTGAGATTAGGAAAGAGGTAATGTAAATTATTAATCAGCGTCTGGTGTCTTAATCATCACATCATAGTTAATACCACTCATCATCTAATAAAAAATTCATTTTCATTATTATAAAATTACTTACAGTACAATGCATAGCAATATAATGTAATATAGTAATGTGCGCAAATAAAGTTAGATCTCGCAAGTTATTCGTATCTCTCCTCTAGAACAAATTCTTTAGCCAAGGCTCTTGGAGCCACTACTAATTTTCTTAAGAATAATCCTCTAATTAATACATATAGCAATACTGCCAAAAGATAGGGTA
>JBMFLZ010000005.1:0-4726 GCA_049970935.1 Sulfolobales archaeon
TCCACATAGCTGATAGTGTGTGTAATTATGCTTATAGAATTACTCATAGTTTTTAGCTACTTGATCAAATGATTCTCTATTTAGAACATCTAGAGTTTTCATGAGAGCTCATAGCAGTTTATTGTTTATGGTATAGAATGTTATAGTAGATAAACAGTTATTTGCGCTTATCACCGTGAAGAGTTACCTTTTAAGATCCCTATGGTAAAATTATGAGACTACATATAGAAAATAAAGAAGTTCTTAATTCACGTGTCTATACTTTCTTATTCTCTCTAGTCTCTCTCGGGATCCTCAGAAAAACTTGCTCGTGTATATACTCCGCATATTCTGTAGTATATCCCGTTGTTTAAATATAGTTTGTGTTTAGAGGATCTGGGGCTCGTTGATTTATGTTTCTATGTTTCTTTTAATACTTATTGTGACGGGATGGATCATGAGGAAAATCACTTTAATACTTGCTGAGGCGGCTATTGAGCTTGTTCCTAGTGAGCTAGCTAGTGGTAGAGATGTTGTTAGTTGGGCTAGGAGAAGAGGTAAGAGACCTGAGGAAACTATTCTTGACATATCTTATCACTACAGATCTATGAAAAAACTGCGAGACTGGCATAAGAGAGGTAGACCAGATATTATTCACACAACTCTTCTGGTGGCGACCTCCTCTCTTCTGTGGAGAAGAGGATTTGTTAGAGTTGTTCTTGACACAAGACATGGTTTAGTGTTTTTCAGAGAAGATATTAGATTAACCAAGAATTACAATAGGTTCATTGGCTTGATGGAGCAAGTATTTGTGTCTGGTTCTGCTCCACCGAATACGGACAAGCCTCTTATATGGGTTGTTAAAAAAGATCTTTATCAATTTCTTGAGGAGGAGAGATTTGATTCTGTGTATATTCTTCATGAGAAAGGTTCTAGGGTTTCTCCCAGGGAATTGGCTAGGGAAATAGTTTCTAAGGAGAGCATTGGTTTAATTGTTGGGGGATTTCAGCGGGGGGACTTCTCTGAGAAAATACTTAGTCTCCCCTACCCAAAGATCTCTATAGCTGATGAAGTACTTGATACTTGGGCTGTTGTATGCAGAATCTTCTCTTCTATAGAGGATGTACTATTTAGTCAATAGTATGGTCCAAGCAACCACTCATTTCCTACGTAGATATTCTTCATACCTGACTCCTTGGCGGCTCTAATAGCCTCAGCCATGTGTCTACGACTTGTTGGTGGAAGATCTCTCATTAAGTGATCTGGGTGAAAAGCAAGTAACACAACCGGGATCTCGGGGTCTAGAGTAGCTAGGTAGCTCGTTATCCCCCTAACCTCCTCAGGATCCACGTAACCCGGCACCAGAAGTATACTGACTACTAAGAGAGGTATCTCTGGGCGCTGTCTCGCTAACTCACTCACTATCTTAGTGTTCTCCTTAAGTCTCGCCAGAGCCTTCTCACCATCTACTCCTGTTAATGCTTCGTAGATACTTGGTGTCCAAGCCTTCCAATCAATCTTCACTATCCCACCTGAGACTAGGCTTAGTCTAGCCATTTCTCTCATTATATAAGGGTTCTCTAAGCCATTAGTCTCCCAGCAGATTCTTTTGATAAGTTTCTTCTCTTGAGCTCTCTTAATTATCTCTCTAGATGCTTGTATAAGCATTGGGGCATGCGGCGTGGGGTCTCCACCGAAGTAGCACACACAAGGTATCCTAGGATCCATGGCTCTCTCAACAAGATCCTCCACAGAGAATATTTTTACAATTGAGGTATCTATTTTCCCATGAGCAATAGCTGTTTTATGCTCCCAATTCTGACAAAAAACACAATCTAGTGGACAACCAGCCATGAAAACAGCGAGATTATAGTACCCATACTCAGTCGCTGGAGAATACGCGTATCTCGGGTACCCAGCACCAGTTGAGGCAGGACATATGTGTGCGGCCACGCAATTCGTGGGTATAGGATCTAGGTATGCATACAGCACCATTCTCCCATGTCCCGCCAGAGGTGTTAAGACGGATCCTTTATTTATCCACACGCCACAGAATCCTCTGGAGCCCTCAGGGATCCTGCATTGATTCACGCATAAGTTACATGCTAATCCCTTCTCTTCTCTAGGAGGCTTCTCCGGTAAACCAACGGATTTTCTCCAGCTGGATCTTAGTTCTCTAACTATTTCAAGAGCCTTATCAGGATATTTTCTTAGGCAGGATCCACATACTCCTAAGCTCTTCGAGACAAGATACTCACTACCACATATTAAGCATTTACCCATAACTCTCTAATAACTAATTTAATACCGAGCAATATAATTTCAGCAAGGGTTGCTCTTATGAGTAGATTGCATAAGAAGATCTCTGAGAAGAAACCGAGTATTGGTCTCTGGATAACTATTCCGCACCCAGAGATCATCGAGATCTTATCTAATCTAGAATTTGACTGGTTTGTATTTGATCTTGAGCACGCACCATTAACAATTAAGGATCTCGAGATCATGCTTATGGCTATGAGAGGAAGTGACATAACCCCACTAGCCCGGGTTCCATGGAATGATCCTGTTTACATTAAATATGTTCTTGACCTAGGCGTTGAGGGAGTGATTGTGCCATTAATAAGAGACGCTGAGGACGTTAAGAAAGCACTGAGCTACGTGAAGTATCCGCCTGAGGGAATACGTGGAGTAGGTCCTAGGAGATGTGTTAGATATGGTTTTGATGATATCGTTAAATACTACAGAGAGTGGAATACTAGAGCGATACTAATTACTCAGATAGAGACTAGAGAGGCACTAGATAATCTAGATAGTATACTAGATGTAGATGGATTAACAGGTGTGTTCATAGGGCCTAATGATTTATCTGCTACACTAGGTGTATTTAGAGAATTTAATAACCCAATCTACATAAATGCAATTAAGAAGATACTGGAGACAGCTAAGAGAAGAGAAAAATTAGTTGGTATAATGGCTCAATCAATAGATGATGCAAAAGAGAAACTGGCTATGGGTTTTAACTTTGTGTCTCTAACAAGTGACTACAGAATCTTGATACACGGTGCAAAGCTATTCATAGAGGCTTTGAGAGAATACATATAGAAAATAAATCTTTGTTTCACACATATAAATACACATGAATTACTATGTGAATTTTGTGTCCTGTATTGAAAGTTGTCAAGAATTCGTGTGAAATTTCAAATGGTGGCACACCACCTGGTTTATTTGGGTCTAGGAACCCTACTGAGATAGGCTCCACAGTGAACGCTACGCCATTTAATTTACTAGTGTCATAATTCTGAGGTAATCTAAGAATATGTTTAGTTTTCACGATTCCTGCAGCGGGATCTGTCATGTCGTACCACTCGTAGTATGGTGTCGGTTGTGTAGTTATAGGGATGGAATATCGTACACTAATAGTAGCACCCCATGCTATAGTGCAGTTAATAGTTGATGCAGAGCCCACATTCTTAGGCTCCCAATTAGCTAAAACCTGTCCAGGATACACACTTGTATTCCAATTAGTTGATGTAATAAATTCTGATGGATAATGATCCTTAGGCCAGCAAAATACCGACCAACAGCACGTTGTTCTATAACCTTTTGCAACATGTGTTAAATGCGCAAATACTGCATTGTAATTAAATTTCTTTGATTGATAGTACTCTACTTTTACATATGAGGTCCCAACCGGAACACCATCATCAAGTGAGGCAGTGTACCATCCCACATACCCAAAGAACGTTGCATCTTCTTGTGAAGTTATGGTTGAGGATCCAAGCACTCTATCTATCTCTGGATTCTCTGAAAGACCACCCCACTTAATTGATAATAATATGATTTGTGGGACGTCTACTAATTTCTCCACAACGATCAGTCCATTCGGATCTGTAGAATAGACAAGTGCTTCCGCCGTAAATAATCGTTTATCTAATGGTATTACTTGCCCCACCACTCCCCCTTCTTTCTTACCTATGGGTATATCCGGTGGCTGGCTAGGTAGCACGAGTCTTATATTCTTCTTCGCAAATATCTTCTCAATGATTCCAGACGCTAAGTATCCTTTCTCCGCATCCCTATCTGGATTAAGAATCATTATAACAAATTTCTTAGTATTGATCAATAATTTATCTAATTGCTCTAAAGCACTTCCTGGTTTATCTTTATTTGCACTCCATAAATCATTAACATGAATGATCAACATACTTGACTCCGGAATTTGTTGAATCTCAAACAACGCATTAAATAAAACTGGCTCAAGACCCATCTTTCTAATCTGCTCAATACTTATGACCTTAGATGCTTCAGCTGTTAAATACATTTTTGGAGACGATAAGTCACTCCGGTCGAAAATTCCCTCGTAAAGGCTCTCATCATAACCGCTGTTAGACACAGATCTGCAAAATGAAAACCGTGGAAATATTGTTAATAATGTGCCTGCAGCAACCACTATAACCATTAATATTGCTATTGTGTATATGTATTTCTTCTTCATAATTTGAATACCTTTTCATATAAAAATTTTTCTGAAAAATAAAAAATAATAAGTTTGTATATGGGCAAAATTATTAGATCTAAACTATTTTTTATATGGTCATGTAAGTGATTAAATAATAAGCCGCGGCCGGGATTTGAACCCGGGACCTCTGCCTTACCAGGGCAGCGCTCCACCAGGCTGAGCTACCGCGGCATCCAAAGGTTATTTAATTTCTGAAGATAATAAATTATTATCATGATCTAGTTAATG
>JBMFLZ010000005.1:4736-18564 GCA_049970935.1 Sulfolobales archaeon
AACACATATTAATGTAGGTGTCGTAGTTCTTTATTTAGGGTCCGGAAATATTTAGGTATGATCCTATTGATAGATATTATAAGGTCAGAGATCATGTTGTGAAGATAGTGTCTGGTGTGGAGCAAAGGCTCTACTATAGATTCAGAGGTGATAGATGGTATGGTGGGATTGCGACTGGTGATGTTATTGGCTGTATTCTCTCCTGTGTTTTTTGTTGGAGTTGGAGGTTCAGAGACAATTATAATATCGGAAGATTCTATTCACCTGAGGAGGCTTTTGAGAATATATACTCTATTATACGTAGAAGAGATCTTGATAAGGCTAGATTAAGTGGTGGTGAACCTACTATAAGCATAGATCACGTGGCTAAATTAGCTGAGTTGCTGGAGGAGAAAAATATTTACTTCATACTCGAGACTAACGGTATATTAATAGGCTACTTCAGAGAATTCGCTAAGAAATTAGCTGGGCACAATAATATTGTAGTCAGAGTATCTTTCAAAGGAGTCTCTGAGGAGGAGTTCGAGAAATTAACTGGTGCTGACAGAAGATTCTTTCAATATCAGTTTAAGGCTCTGGAGAATCTTATTGAGGAAGGTTTTGAACCTGGTAGAGAGGTTTATGCTGCGGCAATGATTGGTTTTAGTAGAGATGATGACATTAAAAATTTTGTTAAAACCTTAGAGAAGATTGATCCTAGGTTAACAGATGTTGATTGGGAATACGTGTTTCTATACCCACATGTCGAGAAGAAATTAAAAGCTCTTGGTTTAAAGCCTCTGAGAGCTGTTAAACCAAATGAGATACCTAAAGAAATGATCTAGTTCATAATATCTCGATAAACGTGGTAGTGAGCATATATTATGGTGTGCTAAGCATTATTAAATGGATAATTTAGTATGCCTGGATCCAGGATATTTATTAATGGAAAAATCTATGTATCAATTATTCCTCGTAGAGTAGTTAGTGGATTAGCTGTTATTAATGGAAGAGTTGTTCTTGCGGGAGATAAATCAGAGGTCTTGGAGTTAGGCAGGAAAATAAAGGCAGAGATAATTGATCTGGGCGATAGAACAGTTTTACCGGGTTTTATAGATTCTCATCTTCACTTAGACGGGATCGGGAATTACCTAAATACCCTCGATCTAAGAGGAGTGAGAAGCATAAGAGAGCTGAAAGATAGATTGAGGAAATATGTTGAGGAGAAGAGAGATCTCAAATGGATCATTGGGAGAGGATGGGATCAAGAATTATTCGAGGAGAAGAGATGGCCTACTAGATGGGATTTAGACGAGGTTGTTAGAGATAAACCTGTTATTCTAACCAGAGTATGTGGGCACGCTGCTGTTCTGAATACGAAGGCTATGGAATTAACTGATTTATTAAATGATTTCTCACCTGATGTTATCAGGGATCAAAACAATATTGCTACGGGGGTTGTCAAAGAGAATGCTTTAGCTAGAGCTAGACTAGTTGCGAGAAGTAGTCTCTCTGATGAGGATTTGGAGAAATTTATGATTGATGCATTATTCTACGTCGCCTCACAAGGGGTTACTACCGCTGGTTTTGTTAGTTGTGATCCTGTTTCTCTCAAGATCCTGCTTAGACTACGAGAAAAAATTTCTTTCCCGATAAGAGTAAGAGTCTATCTTAACCCAGGCACAGACCCAAGTGGTTTGGACACTAGTATGCTTGATTTGGTTAAGAGAATGGGTTTGAGAAGAGGTTTTGGAGATGATTATCTAAAGATACTCGGCTTTAAAATTATTGCTGACGGTAGCTTGGGGGCTAGAACCGCTTGGTTATCAAAACCCTACAGCGATGCTCCAGAGACAAGTGGCTACATGAATATTGGTAAGGAGGCTCTGGAGAAAATTGCTAAAGAAATAGATTCTTTAGGGTTCCAGTTAGCTATACACGCAATAGGTGATAAAACACTTGATGTTCTAATAGAGATCTATAGCTCACTAAAAGATGTGAGTAGAAAGAGACACAGAATTGAGCATGCATCAGTTGTTAGAGACGATCAATTAGAGAAACTAAGAGAATTAAGACCAGTCCTCGTGACACAGCCTCATTTTGTTATTAGTGATTGGTGGGGTCTTAATAGACTTGGTCTCGACAGAATAAAGTGGTTGTATAGATTCAGAGACTTCATAAATAACAATATTCCTATAAGTATATCAACAGATGCGCCCGTGGAGCCTTTAAATCCGTGGGAGACAGTATATGCCGCTGTTACCAGAGGAGAATATGATAATATTCCATACTACGAATACACAAAAGATCAGAGGCTCTCGTTGGAGGAGGCTTTGTATTACTATACCATGGGCTCAGCTTATGCATTAGGTGAAGAGAATCTACTAGGCGACTTGAGCGAAGGTAAATATGCTGATTTCATAGTGGTTGATAAAGATCCTTTTGAAGTCTCTATGAGAGAACTTAGAGACCTAAGGATCATGGCTACGGTTGTAGGTGGCGAAATCGTTTATTTAAGTAAAGAATACATCTTGGAGAAGATATAGATCTTATGAAACAAAGACAATATTAATTAATTAGGCTCTGAAAATAGTTTAGAGGTCTAGCTAAATGGATGAGATCGAGGTTCTTGTGAAGAGGTACTTATCTATTAGACAAGCAGTATCTGGGAGATATGGGCGTTTCGACGGATCAATTTATTACTTAAGTGATTTAACCGGTGAACATATTCTCTGGAGAGCTATTAAGAGGAATAATGGATATTTCCACGACATAGTTTTTCCATGGGATCGGAGAATAGGTTCATACACTATTAGCCCAAGTGGATACATAGCTTTCACAACTGATCGAGACGGTGATGAGAGATGGTCGATATATGTTGCTAAGGACAATAATATAAGACTAGTTAGTGGAGAGAATGGGTCTATTAATAACATTGGTGAGTGGAGTCCTGTTGGTAGATACTTGAGTTTCGCATCTAATATGAGAAATGGTGTTGATTTCGATCTATATGTCTATGATCTTTATACAGGAGAGAAACAATTGATTCTTGAGAATGAAGGTATAATATCTCCATCGAAGTGGTTAAATGAAGAATTGCTACTAGCTGTTAAGATGCATACTTATCAAGACACAGACATATTACTAATTAATAGAATTAATGGATCAAGTATTAATTTAACTAAGCATGGTGGAGAGGCTCAGAATATTAGTCCTAGACCTATTAATCAGAGATTTTTTGTTTTCTTAACAAATATTGATGAGGAATTCAGGGGCGTAGCTATTTATGATTTAGAGAAGAGAGAGTGGAGATATATTGCCAAGGAGAATTGGGATATTGAGTTAGTGGATTACTGGAATAAGTATATTGCTTATGTAGTTAATGAGGATGGGGCTAGTGTTGTAAAGATCTATGATTTAGAGAATGGGAGAAGTAGAGAACTAATCAGAGTTTGGGGCAGTGTGGATGATATAGATTTCTACAATGGCAGAATCATTTTGTCTCTGAATTCGCCGAAGCATGGATTAGAGATCTTTGCACTAGACTTAAGTGGATTACTTGAGAGAGTGACTTACTCTCCGAAGAATAGTTTGTCTGAGGATGAATTTGTTTCACCTGAAAGATTTATTTACAGATCCTTTGATGGATTAGAGATCCATGGATTATACTATAGGCCACATAAGCCACTTAGAGATCCTCCCCCAGCAATCATATATCTTCACGGAGGTCCTGAGTCTCAGCAGAAAATTAATTTCGATGTGATTCATCAAGCAATACTTTCTCTAGGAATAGCTATTGCGGCACCTAATTACAGAGGGTCTTCTGGGTATGGAAAGACTTTTATTCATCTAGATGATGTTGATAAAAGAATTAATGCTATTCACGATGTTTATTACGCTGTTGAGTATTTGTCTAAGAAGAATCTCGTAGATCCCTCGAGACTCTGCGTTATGGGGAGATCCTATGGAGGTTATCTCACTCTAATGATGCTCTCAATGTACCCTGATGTTTGGAGATGCGGTGTTGAGGTTGTTGGTATAGTTAATCTACTGACATTTATTAGGAATACCGGTGCTTGGAGAAGAAAATATAGAATAGTTGAATACGGAGACCCAGAGATCCATAGAGATATAATGATTAAACTCAGCCCAATAACATATGTTGACAGAATAAAGGCTCCTCTAATGATTGTTCACGGAGCCAGAGATAATAGGGTCCCTGTCTCTGAAGCTGATCAATTGGTTGAGGCTCTGAGTAGAAGAGGGATCAAAGTTAGCTATATAAGACTTGATGATGAGGGACACATAATTACTAAGGTCAGGAACAGAATAAGAGTTTATACTGAGGCTATAAGATTCATATATGATCATTTAAGCAAATAATTTCCTTCCGAGAATACTCTCATCACATAAATATCTCATAAGAAATTAATTGATGGGGTAAACAAATGTCTTCGACTATTATAAGTAATGAAGAGAGGATCTGGGGATTCATAGCATGGCTACTATCTATTGTAGGAGCCGTTCTAGCACTTCTTCTCAAACCAGGGTCTAGATACGTGAGATACTGGTCTTATCTATCAATCTCATTCTTCATAGTATTATTAGTCGCTTCGGTACTAGGATTCATAGTCTCTTTTATCCCTATAATAGGTTTTTTAATCGATGCATTAATAGCACTGAGCATCTTGATCGTGTACATAATAGGCATAGTAAAATCTCTTACTGGCGAGATGTGGCAACCTCCTATTATTTACGGCATAGCGACACTCTTAGGTATTGAGAAAATATGATTGTAAGGCTCATGAATCATGGATCCCAGGAAAAGACTTGTTATTATATCTCTAGGAGCTACTATATCTATACTCTCCATAAGATTAGTGGTGTATCTATTAACTAAGAGTCTCGCGGTTTTAGCAGATGCTTTTCATGGACTAACAGATCTTGTGGGGAATATCATTGCATTACTGGCATTAACAGTTTCTCTGAGAGGTCCCGATAAAGAGCATTTATACGGTCATGAGAAAGCTGAGAGTATTGGTTCATTAATGATATCTTTTCTATTAATAGGTGTCTTCATATATATTGTCTACGAATCTATTCAAAGAGTATTTTTCGCAGAGACTTCGCCGGAGTTTAGTGTATTGACTTCAGCATTGATTCTACTGACTATATTTGTTGATCTATGGAGGTCCAGAGCCTTGGAGAAGGGGGCTTCAATATATGGATCCACTGTTCTCTATGCAGATGCTCTTCATTACAGAAGTGATCTCTTTGTAACATCTTCGGTATTTACATTAAGTATAATTGGTCAATTAGGAATTAGGAGAGAAATAGTTAATCTTATGGATATAGGTATAAGTATACTCATATCCAGCTACTTTATTAATGCATCATATAAATTAGCTAAAGTCTCTATAGATGAGCTAATGGATAAAGCACCTAGTGAAGTGATTGATCTGTTTAATAAATTAGCTAAAGAATACGATCTAGAGATAAGGAGTATTAGAGCTAGAAGAAGTGGACCCAGAATATTTCTTGATGCAATAGTTGTTATGCCCCCAAGATTATCTCTAGAAGAAGCTCACTCAATAGTGGAGAAGATAGAAGAAGATTTGAGAAAAAAGATCAAGAGAAATATTGATATAGTGATCCATATGGAGCCTAGAGAAGAAATCGCAGAGATTATTAAGAAAAATATTGAGAAATACTTATCATCGGTACAAGAGATCAGAGGATACCACGACATAAATATTGTTAAGGGGGAAAAAGGTTATCACGTGAGGCTCCACGTAGAAGTTTCACCGGATACTAAAGTCGATGAAATAAACAATCTTATTTCTAATCTAGAGTATCAGATCAAGAAAAATTTTTCTGATATAGAGACTGTCATGATTCATGTGGAACCAATTTGTCTAGAGGAAATTAATGTTAGAGAAGCAATTAATAATTTTATAGAAAGTGATCCTCTGGCTAGAAAAATTATTAAGATCTCAAGCATCAGAATCATAGATACCAGAGATAAGTTACTTGTTGATATTGTGGTGGAGACCTCTGCTAAAACGAATATTAAGGCAGTTCATGAGGTAATTAGTAGATTAGAAGGATACTTAAGCGAGATTCTAAGGAGTAAGGCTGTGGTAACAGTATCTATCAAAGTTTCTCAGAGTTAATAATGTCATTATATCATCATATTTATTTATTATGAGATATTTTTATTAGGAGATCCTAGTAGTGAGATACGAGCATTTTATAAAAGATCCTGTTCACGGATACATTGGGATAACAGAATTTGAGAAGTGTTTAATAGATAGTTCTCCTATGCAGAGATTAAGAAGAGTACTTCAGCTACCAACATCAGTGTATGTTTACCCCGGAGCGACACACAGTAGATTTATTCATAGTATTGGGGCTATGCATGTATCTGATGTATTCGTGACAGCTATACTAGAGAAACTAGGTTTACATGGAGAAGAAAGCGACTCTCTAAGGCAATTCATGAGAATAGTTATGCTTCTCCACGATGTGGGGCATGGACCCTACTCACATACTTTTGAAGAGGCGGTACTATATGAGAAAGGTCTAAATCATGAGATTATGGGTAGTGAAATTGTTAAAAAACACCCGGAAATAATTGAGTGCTTCGATAAATTCGGCAAACATTATATATTCAGTATAGATGAAATCTCTAAAGCAATAAGATCTAGGTTCCCCAGTGAATGGCCTCTTCTAAAAATCAAAGATCTGAGTGAGGATGAGGAGAGATCACTATACTACATAATGAAGGGTCCTTTCTCAGCAGATATTATCGATTACTTACTTCGAGACTCATATTACACCGGCGCTGGATATGGATCGGGTATTGATTGGTTGAGAATAGCGTATAACACTCACCTCACTAGACGAGGACTAGCATTAAATGAGAAGGCAGTTGATGCATTTGAGCATCTGCTACTTGCGAGATATCATATGTTTATGTCTGTTTACTATCATAAGACTAGTCGAGCAATTGATATAATGATTAGTGAGGTTCTTCGAAGCGCCTCAGAGAAGGGAGAACTCGATCCTTATATACAGGATCCTTTGAGATACACTGAATTAGATGAGTATAATATATACAGTATTGATGCTGTTAGAGAACATCCTTACATGAAGGATCTGGCTAAGAGAAAACTTAGATTCTCAGCGGTGGAGGAATACAGAGTTCCATTACCCAGAACCATAAGAGTTCTCTACGCAATGTTAGATAGAGCATATCTAAATAATATTTTGAAATCCAGATTACCAGAGGATCTTCGAGAAAAAGTGTTTATAGACACACCCTCACTCCCCCTCAACCCAATGTTTCATAGTGAAGAGATCCTTATTCAGAGAGGCGATGGTTCTTTAGTCTCGAGGAGAATAGATCAGACAACATTTGGAGAATTATCCCAGAGTGTGGTCATAGTCAGGCTCTACATAGATAGAAATCATATCAGCAGAAAGGAGGAGGCCCAGAGAATCTTTAGGGATATACTAAAACTCGAAGAATTAAGATCCTTTTATTGATCTTTTTATGAGAAAGCAGTCCAGAACCCCATTATCTGGAGAACACAGTTAACTTTTACGACCCCCTCATTTCTACAGTGGATCGTTCTATATTATCGCCGGATTACGCCCTGGGCAGGTCTCTGGCGCATTACTCTATCAATTATCAGGGGCTTGAGATATGGTTAATGACCCTCATAAATATTAACCATCCCGCCATAAGGAGAGAAATTTAATTGCAAAACTTGAAAAGATCATTAGAGAGACCACTAGAGAGATTTAGAGTATTCAGATTTAAGATATTACTATAAATGCCTGGGGTAATGTTTAGTATTGAATTAAAAGAGGTAATCAATTAAGATCTTATCTTCTAAGATTTGTAGTAATCATGCAACATTAAGAATCACTATTGCTGTCGGATATAAAATAAAGCGCGGAAAATTATTAATTAATCATTTGTGAAATACTGATTACACTATTGTTAAATTTTTAAGTGTTGTAAGATATAGGAGTTTGGTGAATTTATGATGAGAAAAAACAAAGAGGATCCTATCGAAGAATATATTGAGATCTATGGTGAATATGTCTCGATGAAAGAACTTGGTTTAGCAACATTACTATCACTTACAGGAGCTTTCGCGCTCTACATAGCTACTCCTTATATTGCTGATCTACTAGGTCTTCAATCAATCTTATCAGCGCTCAGAGTCTCCCTAGGAACATTAGGAGCCACACTTGGATTCGTAGTAGCATTGAAGTTTACTAGAGTGAAGAGAGTTATAGAGGAGACGGCTTAATGATTGATCCATTATTTATATTACAAGCTACTATTCTCTCCATTATGTCTTCTCTGATATATATAATCATTGGGATACTGCCTGGGACTGATGAGACCGCTACAATGGCTCCTGTGGCACTAGCATTATTGCTTGCCGGCGTAGATCCTTTGTTAGTACTGGCTTGGTTTATTGCTGCGATAGTAGCTTTTAAAATAACTGACGCGATCCCTGTTGCTTTAGCGGGTATACCAGGCGGTGTCATGGCTGTTCCTCAGGTTCCTGATGCTCTCTATGCTAAGGAGAGAGGTTATGCAGATACTCTACTTAGAAAAGGTAACTCAGCTGCTTTAATAGCCTCTATCTTAACACTACTCTTTACACTAGCAATGGCGTGGGTTCTTATGCCTGTGGGAGACTGGTTAAATACTTCAGATAAGATCTTTGGTGTTGATGTAAAGAGGTGGTTCTGGATCTTGTTTATAGGAACTATTATTCTAGCCCTTACCTCAAGAAATAAGTGGCTTGCTCTAATAACAATACCCGTATTCGCATTAATTGTTCAAGGTCTGAGAGGAGTCTATGGGAAACCTGTCTCCGTAAGTATATTCCTCGGGATAACAGTTGGGCCAATAATATATGAGCTTATATCTGCTCTAAACGCTGAGTATAAGAAGAGTATTAGTAGAAGAGGGTATAAGAAGGTTTTATTAGCTAAAGTAGGTAAGATATCTGTGAATCCATTTAAGAACCTAGATAAAGAAGAACTTGCACACGCATCTATATGGTCATTAATCACTTCTGTTCTAGCCACAGTAATGTCCCCTGTTGGTTTAACAACGTTAATCGGGGATCTTCTGAGAGAGAGTAAGAAAGATAGATTAAGAGGATCTATATTAGCATACACAACAAGAGAAGGTATAAAATTAGGAACGTATATAGGAGGCACAATAATACCTCTCTTCGTGATAGGGGTCCCCACAGGACCTATGAGTGCAGGACCTGCACAACCATTCTTCCAAGAACTGAAGAATTTAGGAACCACAGCGGGTAAATATATTCTGAGTCACTACAGCTACACAGAGATCATATTTGTCTTACTATACTCAGCAATTATATCACTATTAATCACGTATCCACTTATCGTGAAGTACTCTAGGGAAATAACACTCTATGTGTTTAAGAAGATATCCGCGGAGTCTCTATATGGATTATTCTTAGCAATAGCAGTTATATTAGCTTATTATGATGCTGGTGTAGCAGGTATATTCGGGATGCTACTAATAAGCATGTTATCAGGTCTATTATATAAACAAGGTGTCTCCTTAGGTGTCTTATTTATGACACTAGTAGGAGCACCAACAATTGTGGCTTTACTAAAACTCTTGTAAGGGATCCCTAGATGATTTGCTCAAGAGCTCCTGGAAAAATAATTTTATTCGGTGAACATTTCGTCGTTAGAGGATTTCCTGGGATAGGAGTTGCTTTAAATACTTATGCGAGAGCTTGTGTAGAGAGTAATGAGTTTAATTATGTTGAGTCAAAACAATTAGGTGTTTTATTCGATGAGAAAAGTGGTGTAGGCTTAGAATCAAATATTCACACCATTATTAATGAGATCCGGAGATTGGGTTGTGAGAAGAAATTTAGGGCTTTTATTGACTCCTCGATATTCATAAGCTCTGGTATGGGATCCTCAGCCGCTGTCTCAGTAGCGTTAACACACGCTATTCTAAGATTCTGTGGACTAGATCCCTCTAAAGAACTTGTTTCTAAAATAGCTTTTGAGGCCGAGAAAGTTATTCATAAGAGACCTAGTGGTATAGATAATACTCTAGCAACTTATGGAGGAATGATATATTATAGATCTGGTGAGTTCAAGAAAATAGATCTTTCGTGGCCCGAGAATTACGCAATACTCGTGGTTAATACTGGGATTGAGAGAAATACTGGTGTTGTTGTCAAAGATGTTCTGGATCTTTATGAGAGGAGAAGAGATATACTACACCATATTTATTTAGCAGCCGAGAAGTTAGTTGAGGAAGCATTATCAAAAATAAGATCTGGGGATATAGAGAGTTTAGGTGAACTCATGAATATTGCACAAGGTCTTCTATACACCATAAACGTATCTTGCAAAAAGTGTGAAGAGATAATATGGCTACTGAAAGGATCTGGAGCGCTAGGTGCTAAGCTCAGTGGCGCTGGGAGAGGAGGTATTATTATTTCACTATTCCGCAGAGAAGATCTCTCTAAAATAATACCTCTTCTCGAGAGAGAAGGATTGAGATACTTAATTGCTCAACCGGATCTCCACGGAGTATCACAGATCTAATTTTAACTAGATCTTTTTTCAATTTATATATTGTGTGTCTATTAGATGTTATTGAGAGTATTTTGTGGGAGTGATCTATTTGTATCATCACTGGATACCTAATTCAGATCCTAATGTCAAGAGAGAGATGCTTAGATACATAGGAAAGGATCTCGAGGATCTATTAAGAGACATACCTGAGAAAATTAGATTAAGAGAGCCACTTAAAGTGGGTTTCGGTAAACCATTATCTGAGCTAGAGATCGAGCGATTACTAGACAACATATTATCAAAGAATAAAGTATTCAAGGATCCGCCACCGTTCCTAGGAGGAGGTTTATGTCCTCACTATGTTCCTGCTGTAGTTAAATATCTTCTCTTAAGAGGAGAGTTCTATACCTCTTACACACCTTATCAAGCAGAGATTAATCAGGGAGTTCTTCAAGCATTATTTGAGTATCAAAGTATGATCGCGGATCTATATGGAGTAGATGTGGTGAATGCCTCGATGTATGATGTGTCTACAGCAACTGCAGAGGCTTTTAGAATGGTTATGAGAGTATCTAAGAGAAGAGGCATCCTTGTCCCACGCCACATGAATCCTTTCATACGTAGTGTTGTTGAGACATGGATCAACCCTGTGGGAGGTTTCTTGGCTAGATACGAGATCGTGAACAACGAGATACGAGTAATAGATAAGTATAATGAGAGTGATATAGGAGGAATATATCTTGAGAACCCCACTTTCTTGGGTGAAGTCGTGAAGGAAATAGATCTATTTAGTGAATATAAGGAGAAAAGAAAACTAGTCTTCGTAGTTAATGCTGATCCTATTAGTCTAGGCGTCTTTAAGGCGCCGGGAGAGTACGGAGCTGATATAGTGGTGGGCAACGGATCTGTTCTAGGCGTCGGGTTAAATTATGGTGGTCCCTCACTTGGTATACTCGGTATAAGAATGGATCAAGAATTACTCAGACAATTACCAGGTAGATTAATTGGTGCTACAACAGATGTTGAGGGCTCCACCAGAGGTTTCGCAATGATTCTTCAGACAAGAGAGCAGCACATTAGAAGAGAGAGAGCAACGAGTAACATAACTACTAATACTGCTCTAATGGCTATCGCGGCCGCCATTTATCTAAGCTACATGGGTGAGAGTGGTTTAAGAAGATTAGCAGAAAGCATTCTTCAAAGAACTATGTATCTCAAGAAGAAAGTTGAGAGTGAGCTAAGAGACAAGTGCAGTATTGCATCAAATAAAGAATTGTTCTTTAAGGAGATACCTCTGAGATTTCATAGAAGAAATTATATAGAGATACACAGAGATCTCTTGAGAAGAGGTATTCACGGAGGATTATTTATAGGAGATCTACTTGAGGACATAGGCAATACCTCATTATTCTGTGTGACTGAGGTTCACAGCAGAAAACATATTGATCAATTAGTCTCTGCATTGAGTGAGGTGGCTTAGATATGTGGAGACAAGCTATATGGAGAGAAGAACTGATCCAAGACAAGAAGAGGTACGGTACTGGACCAACAATACCTTTCGAGGATGAATTCAGAGAAATTAAAATAGATGTAGATAACAGAATTAAAAGATCTACGTCCACAGGACTCCCAGATCTCCCAGAGATCGAGGTTGTCAGACACTTTATTAGATTATCACAGATGTCATATGGTGTTGACACAGGACCGGTTCCCTTAGGCTCTTGCACAATGAAGTATAATCCTAAGATCTCTGATCTGCTGACACTAGATCCTAGAATAACAGATATTCACCCACTACAAGATGTGGAGACTGTTCAGGGACTCCTGGAAATAATATATCTCACGGAGAGATGGTTATCTGAGATAACTGGAATGGATAAATGCACATTCCAGCCACCGGCGGGGGCTGCTGGTGAGTTAGCTGGCGCACTTATGATAAGAAAATATCATTTAGACAAAGGAGAGTTCAGAGACGAGATGCTTATACCCGACTCAGCTCATGGCACAAATCCTGCTAGTGCTGCGATGGCAGGTTTCAAAGTTATTCGTTTACCAACCTCTAGTAAGGGTACAGTGGATCTTGAGGCTATGAGAAGTGTGTTATCGAATAAGACCGCGGGTATAATGTTGACTAATCCCAATACTCTAGGGATCTTCGAAGAAGATATTCTAGAGATAGCTGATGCAATACACAGTGTGGGTGGACTTCTATACTATGATGGAGCTAATCTGAATGGTATAATAGGTATTGCTAGACCGGGTGACATGGGTTTTGATATTGTTCATTTAAATCTCCACAAAACATTCTCATCCCCTCATGGAGGCGGTGGTCCGGGAGGAGGTGTTGTGTGTGCTAAGGGCTCACTAGTTGATTACTTACCTAGACCACTAATTGAATTCAATGGATCAAAGTATTACTGGGATTATAAATGCAATAAATGTATTGGTAGAATAGCTGCTTTCTACGGAAACATTATCCCTGTGATAAGAACATTTATATACATCTCAGCATTATCAGCTGAGGGTTTGAGAGAAGTTGCTGAAGTAGCTATTATAAACACTAATTACTTTATCAAGAAAATACTTGAGAAACCATATTATCAATTACCCTATGACCCGGAGAGACCAAGAAAGCATGAACTTGTCTTAAGTGCAAAGAAGATTCTTCAGGAGACTGGTGTCTCGGCAGAGGATATTTCTAAGGCTCTTCTGGACAGAGGTTTCCACGCGCCAACTATGTATTTCCCACTAATAGTTGATGAGGCTCTAATGATCGAGTTCACTGAAACAGAGCCTAAAGAGATCATTGATAAATATGCTGAGGCCTTAATAGAGATCGCTGAAATTGCTTACAAAGATCCCTCGAGAATCAAATCATCTCCACAGAACACCTCTGTCAAGAGACTTGATTATATCAAAGCTAATCATCCCAAGACTATTGCGCCAACAAAGAAGATCCTTGATAAGATCAGGGGGTGAGGAAATTTTCAGAGGAGATTTCTAAAAAGAAACTCTTTATAGAGGATATCGAAAAGAACCTTTGGATAGAGTATGATAAACAAAATGATATTCTCTATCTCTATTTTGCGCCAGAGAATGAGGAACCGGAAGAATCAATATTAATTGGGGAAGATACAGTGATCGCTGTCAAAGAAGATAAATTGATCTCTATAACATTTATTAATTTCTCAAAGAGAGTAAATCTTGAAAAATGATCCATAAACAAATCAGTTGTTTTACC
>JBMFLZ010000005.1:18664-62113 GCA_049970935.1 Sulfolobales archaeon
TTTGTAGCTCATCAATTAATTCTCTGATCTTGTTGAGAGCGTATTTCACTTCCTCTGGTTGATAAATTCCCTCGTAAAAAGCTTCTTCGTGGAGTGTTCTCATCAGATCACTATATAATGCCCTTAGATCTTCTCGCCCTATCTCTCGTAGAATTCTTCTTCTCTCGCTATGGCTCCTTGGTACAAATCCCTTGATTGAGTATATGTACTCATTTATTGCTACTATAAGTGCTAGAAAACCTTTGTCAGCAGCATTTCTATAGAGAGTTATGTCTCTTAACTTCTCAGAGCGATCAAATTCTCTAAATGCGTATTCAAGTATTTCTTTAGCAGTCTCGAACACTCGGGCTCTTACCAATATGTTTTTTAGCAAGCAATAAATTAAGGATAAAATTTTACTGCTTTATCATAATAATTAATTATGGAGCCGGGGTGCCCGAGCGGCCCAAGGGGGAGGGCTCGAGACCCTCTAGGGGTATAGCCCCCTGCACGGGTTCGAATCCCGTCCCCGGCGCTTCTTAAATACCAATTTGATTTTATTCTCTGCTTCTCTAAATGATATACTGAGGGAGATTCTATGCAGGGTTTTGATTTAATTAGTCTATTATTCTTTATATTGTTTCTATACATAGTTATTCATCCTCAGCTTCAGATGAGAGCTTTAATGAGTGCTAGACTGAGACTGATTAGAGATATTGAGCGGAGATATGGTTGGAGAGTTATTACAATGATCCATAGGCAGGAGAGAATAGGTTTCTTAGGTTTCCCAGTCTACAGATATATCGATATTGAGGATTCAGAGGCTGTTATTAGAGCCATTAGAAATACTCCACCGAATCAACCTATAGCCTTAATTCTTCATACACCAGGTGGATTAGTTTTAGCGGCTTCTCAGATAGCGATGGCTCTTAAGAAGCATCCTGGGAAGAAGATAGTGATTATTCCTCACTACGCGATGAGTGGTGGAACACTGATTGCTCTAGCAGCAGATGAGATCATCATGGATCCGGATGCTGTGCTGGGTCCACTAGATCCTCAGATACCAGTGAAGGACGTAGTTTACCCAGCGCCTAGTCTTGTTAAGATAGCTAAGATGAAGGGTAGTAATGCTGGAGATGATTTTCTCGCATTAGCTGATGTTGCTGAGAAGGCTATTAGAGAGATACAAGATCTCATAGTGAGATTACTGAGTGATAGAGTAGGTGTTGAGAAAGCTACTGAAATAGCCAAGGTCTTGACAGAGGGTAGATATACCCATGATTACCCCATAACCGTTGAGGAAGCTAAACAACTCGGATTGAATATAAACACGAATGTTCCTCCCGAGGTGTATGATTTAATGGATCTGTATCCACAAGCAATTCAGCACAGACCCGGGGTAGAGTATTTGCCAAAGCCTAGACCAGTTGGGCGAGAGGAAAGAGGTTAATTCATTGAGTAATGAGTGTATGAAGTCTTCGACTAAATTTTAATTAAATTAAATAATTTTTTGTTATTTATCTCATATTGAGATATGATGCATAGAGATCTTGATGAAATCAAGCATAGATTAATATATGATAAACGTGTTCTAGAGTCTATTGAGAGAGTATATGGAAACGAGACACAGGATGTTTTACTCTCTCTGCTCACCCCACCTAGGAGACTGTATCTTCGTATCAATATTCTGAGAACAAATAGAGATTATGTACTAGATTTGTTAAGAGAAGAAGGGTATAATGCGTATCCTGACCCAGTGATTGAGGAAGCAATATACTTCATCATTGAGGGGCCAAATAAAATAAGTGATTATGGTCTCAGAGTGATTGTTGATAAGAGAGCCGCTGAATCTATTATGATGGGTGCTGAGATCTATTCTCCAGGTGTTGTTTATTGTGATAAAGAGATTAAGAGAGGCTCTATGGTGACGGTATACTCTGAGAATATGATTGCTGTGGCTGAGGGTGAGGCGTATGTATCCTGCGAAGATGCTATGATGAGTAGAAAGGGTTTATTTATTAAAAATATCAATAGTCTCTATAAGGCTCCTCCTATTAGAGAGCTAAATGTGTGGAAGAGAGGACTTGTGTATCCACAATCTCTACCCTCAATGATCGCTTCGAGACTTCTTGAGCCTAAGAAAAATGATTTTATCGTAGATATGTGTGCTGCGCCTGGTGGCAAAACTAGTCACTTATTTGAGTTATCAGGCGGTTTAGCGAAGATATTAGCAATAGATCATTCTAAGAAGAGAGTTGAGGAAATGACTGAGAATCTCAGAAGACTAGGATATGGAGATAAGATAGATATTCTTGTAGCGGATTCAAGGTATCTAAGTATAGACTTCCCTAGTTTAGTAGCTGATAAAGTTATGCTGGATCCCCCATGCACTTCAACTGGTGTTAGACCAAAGATCTATGACAAAAAGACAGAGAAGGATCTGGTTTCATTAGTTAAGTACCAAGAACAATTTTTGCGAGAGGCCAGTAAAATCACTAGAAAAGGTGGATTAATAGTTTACTCGACATGCTCAATAACCTATGACGAGAACGAGGGTCTGATAAAGAGATTTATTGAGAAAGAAAAATTATTCGATATTGCTGATGTACCTGAGTACATAAGGAGAATAGGTTCAGAGGCTTCAGAGGGTCTAGGCATTAGATTTCATCCTCATAAGAATGATAGCCCGGGGCATTACATGATTTTATTAAAAAAGATCTAGTGTGTAATCAACAAGATTATTATTTATTTTAGTTTTAAATAGTCTATAAGGTTACTTAGGTAGACCGATTTTGACTATTAATACTCAACAGAGTTCTCAAGAGGGTAAGTGGATGCCTCTTCTCGCAACAGGTAGACTTGGTGCTGACTATAATCTTATTAAGATATATTATGAAACTGCTTTGGAGAAAGGTGTTTCTCCCGAGAAAATTATTTTAAATTCAGATGATCTTAATTATCTAAAGATATTTGTGGAAAACTCCTCCTCCAGAGATCTTTGGACTATAATTGATGTTTTATCTAAGAGATTTATTGATAGAATTGATCCTGTGATCGCTAAGGAGACCGTAGAGAAGTATCTTAATACAAAAGTGGATCCTGAGATAGCCGCGAATATGATCGCTAGAGTAGTAGCTATGTGGTGTATTGAGGCTGGTGAGGTTCTCGGATATATTAGATTACGTGACTATCTTAGGTGACTAATATGTTATGCCTAGATATTAATCAGAGAAAATGGGTTGAGACTAAAACACTAGATCTCAGCAGAAAAGAGGTGCTGGGAAGAAATTTCTATGTATCAATTCCACAGGATCTAGGCATTAAAATTAGTAAGGGAATTGGTGTGGGGAGAATAGCTGAGACATATATTTCTGCGGAGAGTGCAGTAGGGAAAGTAGGGTTCTATGAAATAGATCTTGGTCATCCACTGTGTAAGTTGTGCCCAGCAGAAATTGAGGCTTTGATAGAGATTAGTGAGAATTGGGTGAATAAACCAGAGATATCTCTTCTCTATGAGCTAGGAACAGCTTATAGCATAGTGAGAAGAGCTCTCGGAAGTATCTTGATACTAGGTGAATCTCTAAGTGCTCTAGCAACAGCATTAGTAGCAGAGAGAGTTGGGGTGTCTGTCTATACCTTAAAGAGAAGGTTTCCAAGTGTTAAGACACATCAATTAACAATAGATACATGGGATGAGCACAGAACCAGAAATATATTTATTGGGGGATTATTATCTGATGAAGAGAGATCTTTACTGGAGAATAAATTATCTCATGCGAGAAAAATCAACATATATTTTCATCCATTAATGAGAGGTTCAAAAATGATTCTTAGTTTAGGAGAGCATTTAGTGCTTAAGAGACCTAGGAAACCAATTATAAAGCTATCTCTGCTAGATCTAGCCAAAAAACTATATAGATTAGCTCTGGAGAAGTATCTCTACATAGTTAAGCCAGGAGAGACGATACCTGAGAATACTTATGTGATTGTAGACTTCAGAGAAAGATCTGGTAAAAGAGAAACATCTACTCCTTGATATATACTTGACCAAGTGAGCGAGGCATCTTAATTCTTCTAGAGATAAGAGCCACAACAATTAATGTGGCGAGATAGGGTATTGTTAAAAATAAGTAATTCTGTGACGAGAGAATCACACCATAGAGCAGACCTAGTTTAATAGTTATGTAGAAGGATAATTGATCAAAGAAGCCAAATATTATAGCACCCAAGATAGCGATCAGAGGATTCCAATTACTGAAAGCTACGTTAGCTAGTGCTATAAATCCTCTGCCGGCTGAGATAGATCTTGTGAATTGCCCAATCCATGAAACAGTTAAGTAAGCTCCTCCTAAACCAGCTAATGCTCCTCCTATAGATGTCGCCAAGATCCTCAGCATAGACACATTCACGCCGTTAGCCTCTGCCGACCTAGGATCCTCGCCACATGCTCTTATTCTTAAACCCAGTGAGGTTTTCTCCAAAATATACCACATTAAAATAGCTAATGCGATAGCCACAATAGCTAGTGGCTGAATTATTACCAATTGTTTACCAACGTAGAATGATATAAACCCTGTTTTCTCCGGTAATGTTGGTGAAGCTCCGTGACTGCTCCACACAGCTACTAAACCAACTACAGCGAGGCCATAGGCTAATAAATTAAATCCTACCCCCACTATTATTTGATCAGCTTTTAAGTAGACTGCTAAGATACTGTGTAAAAGCCCTGATAAGAAGCCTATTACTACGCCTAGTAGAAGTCCTATGTAAGGATCTCCTGTGTAGAATGTTGCTAAAGTTGCTATAAATGATGATAATAAGAATATGCCTTCTATCCCAATATTAACTATGCCAGATCTCTCTGTAAGAATTTCTCCAACAGATGCTAGTAGTATTGGTGTCATCGATGTGATTGTTAATGATAGTAGCATAACTATATCTTCTATCATAGCGACACACCTCTTCTCATAAGTAATCTATATATCCTCGGCATAGCTAAACTAATAATTATCACCCCAATAATCACATCAACTATTTCAGGGGCTACACCAGTTAATCTCTCAACATTCTCACCACCAATCACTAAACCAGAGATAAATAATGAGGCAAGTATTATCCCAATAGGATTATTTCTCCCGAGTAAACCAATACCAATACCCAAGAAACCCACTCCGTAGAGAGCCGACATGGTATTATCAATAACATATGGTCTGATCCCCAGCGGTATTAACGCACCACCGAAACCAGCTAATCCGCCACCAATAGTCATTGAGTAAATAACTTCTCTTGAGGGTGAGAAACCTGCGTATAGTGCCGCTCTATAGGATCTGCCCACAACCCGGATCCTGTAGCCTATAGCAGTGTAGTAAAGAATTATGTAGATAATTATTGCAGTAGAGACCGAGTAAGTAAACATTTGAAGAGATCCTATCGTAGCCTCTGGCGGAGCAGGTTTTGATTGATAAGGTGCATAAGGATCATATATATACGAAGTTGTTATATAAGCCACCAAGTAATACATTATCCAATTAATCATTATTGCTGAGACTACCTCATTAATATTTCTATAAACTCTCCCCAGAATAATGAGTAGACCAAGAAAAGCACCTGCTAATGAACCTGCTAAGAGAGATATCACCGAGTTCTTAGTGAGATACGAGGTTACCAATGCCGTGAGAGCACCTAGGTAGAGTTGCCCCTCGCCACCAATATTAAATACTCCCACTAGCATAGGAACAGAAAATGCTAGACCTGTGGCAATATATGGACTACTTTTAATGAATAAATAATTAAGATCAGAATAGCCTGTAGCAAATAGTATCCCAAAGATCCCGAGCACCTCATGCAAGTCATAACCTAGAGATAAGAGAAATAAAATATCTATTGCGAATGCTACAAGAAGAGCTGTGACAGACTCAATTAATGATGTTGTTATGTATAAGATCTTAGTATACATCTCCGTGTTAAATAATCGATTAAATACTTCTTTAGCCATGAACTCCTCCCATTAGAAGCCCTAGTTTCTCCATACTTAACTCACTTGGGTAGCCAACATAGACTATTTTTCCCTCATTAATAACAGCGATCCTGTCGCTTAACTCAAATATTTCGTCGAGATCTGTGGATATTAGTAAAATAGATCTCCCAGACTCTTTGTATTCTAATAATTTTCTTCTTACGAAATTAGTTGATACTATATCAAGACCGTGTGTCGGCTCTGATACAATCAATAGATCAGGTTTTTTACTAAGTTCTCTTGCTAAGAGGATCTTCTGCTGATTTCCTCCACTCAAGAATCTCACGTCAGTCTCCAGTGATCTCGTAACTATATTATACTCCTCCACACTCTTAACAAGATCTTGTTTTACTCTACTCCAATTTATGAAGCCCAGCTTATTTGTGTATTCACGTAGTTTTGTTAAAATATAGTTTTCGAGAAGATTCATTCCATATACCAAACCTACTGACCTTGAGTCTGGTATATAAGATAGGCCTAATCTGTATCTCTCTATAGGCTTCTTACTAGTTATATCAATACCTTTAAAAATAATTCTTCCTCTATACACTTTTCTTATACCTACTATCGCTTCTGCTAACTCCACTTGACCATTTCCTTGGACACCTGCGATACCCAGGATCTCACCTCTCTTAATATCCAGCGAAACCCCCTTTAAAACATCTAGTCCTCTATGATCCTTGACCCAAATATCTTTAACTTCAAGCACAATTTCTTTATCATAGGATCTATCACTCAAAGATCTTTTTGTTAATTCCTGGATCTCTCCCTGAACCATCATTAAAGCCAGTTCTTTCTCTGATGTCTCCTTGGTGATTACTCTACCAGCTACTTTACCTCTTCGAAGAACAGTTACTCTATCTGTTAATTCCATAACCTCTCTTAGTTTATGCGTTATGTATATAATGGTGTATCCATCATCTCTTAGCCTCTTTAACATTTTGAAAAGCTCAACTGTTTCCAGCGGGTTCAGAACCGAAGTAGGTTCATCGAGAATAATTATTTTAGCTCCTCTCATAAGGATCTTTAGTATCTCGATCTTTTGTTGCACACCGACCGGGAGATCCTCCACATACTCGTTGTAAGGGATCTTGATATTTAATACACTACTGAATTTCTCTGCTAAATCTCTAACATGTTGCGAAGTAATTTTTCCCCGTAAAGGTAGCAACGATAAATATAGATTCTCGAAAACAGTTAGTGAAGGAACTAGAGAGAAATGTTGATAAACCATCCCAATTCCGTGCCTAATAGCGTCCCACGGACCATTGAACCTAACCACTCTTCCTCTGAGTTTTATTACGCCTTTCGTAGGCTTGATCTCGCCGTAGAGAATTCTCATAAGAGTTGTTTTGCCCGCACCATTCTCACCTAATAACCCATGGATCTCTCCTTCGTAAATATCTAGATCCACCCCTCTAAGAGCATACTGTCCATCAGGGTATATTTTCTCGATGCCTCGCATCTCAATAATGACTCCTTTGCTCATAGAAGATCAACGTACGCATCTATTTTTCTTGATGTACCTCAATAAAAATTTAGATGAAAATTAAAAACTGATTACTGTTTTGAGATCAGAAATTGAACCAGTCTACTAACTCACAGATCCCTTAGCTAGTGCGGCATTTAAATTGCCTTTTAGCAACTCAGTTATTATTGCGTTATACTCTGCTTCGCTGGTTGGTGTTTTGAACTCTATCTCTCCTTTCTCGAGCATTGTCTTTAATTTATTCACTAACTCCCACGATACGCTTGGTATATACTTGTTTCTGGTCTCATTAACAATTTTCACTACTTGATCAGGTGTTAAGTCTTTTAATCTACCTGTCTCATAAGCTATATCCGCAAAGTATTTTACTCCATCGAGATCCCATATACCTACTCCTCCTTCCTTGACACCTAGTGAAAATATTCCTGGTGTCCACTTATTCTCAACAATCATTTTTATAGCTGTGTAAACAGCTACATCAACTCTCTTAGAGCCACTCAGTGGAATATATTGCGGCGCATACCATTCTTGACTGGCGTCTTGACCAATAGCGAATGCTTTTCCCCTACCTTGCTTATTCCAGTCAATAACAGCATTGAACATACCCACATGTGTTAACCCTGCTAATCCATACAGAACTGTTGCTCCTTGCTCAAGTTCTTGCCAACCTGCTTGGTACCCCTTCTGAGTATCTGTGAAGGTTCCTGTGTATTGCCATATGAGATCAATTTTCTTACCTGTGTATTTCTCGAAGTATTTTATTCCGAATAGATAGCCTATGTGGAATTTCCATAGCGGAGGTATTGACATACCGGCTACAGCACCTACTTTATCGCTACCTAGTTGAGTAGCCATTCCGGAGGCTATGATACCTACTAAAGCTCCTACCTCCTGTTCTCTGAATAAGAAATCAACTTCGTTGGGTCTATAGACACCTGTTGTTGCGTCTATTAATGCATATTTTTGGTTGGGGTATTTATCGGCTGTCTCATTCAGTGGAGAAGTCCACAGGAACCCCACTAGGATCAGGAGCTTGTACTCACCTGATCTACTTAAGCTCTCAAGTAAAGGAACCATATCACTCAATGACTTAGGTGTTTGATAATCAATCTCAACACCAAAATCTTTCTTAGCTCTCTCGGCTCCTAGAACCGCCATATCATTGAAGCTAAGATCTCCTCTACCCCCAACATCAAATAGAACAGCAACCTTGATCTTAGAGACATTTTGGGTGGCTGGAGTAGAAGTCACTGGAGTAGTCGTGGTTGGTTTAGGTGCTCCCTGCGAGGTGTAGTAGATATACAAAGCAACCACGGCAATGATTATTATGGCTATAACCGCGGCAGCGACAGTTTTTGAGAGTGCTTTATTCATTGTATCACCATTATACGTTTACATGAGTACCTTATAAGACATGAAAGTAGAATTTTAAAACAAGTTAATATTTTATTATTAAAAAGATCTACAGAGTTATATGTGTCATTACACAATTTATTAACTCAATACTATAAAAATGATTAACGTTATAAAATGTCTTATTGAGCCTCTAGTTAAAGTGCTACTCACTTCTTCTCTAATAACTTCTTTAGCTCATCAATTCTGGCATCAATTTCCTTTAATAAATACTCTGTTATGTATCTTCTCAGATCCTCTAGGTACCTAAGCTCATCTTCGTAACTCACCCAAGGAGCAGGACCCAAGGTATAGGTCCATGGAGCCCATAAACGCCAACCTGGTCTCATAGGAGGTGGTAGGTATCTCCATGGTCCATGACCTGGATAAGGAGATATCCAAGGCCCACCAGTTCGCCACCATATCCACCACATCTTATTTCACCAATTAACTAAAACAGGTTTCAGAGATATTTAAGCATTTTCTTTTGCTTCTATCGAGGCTTCTCGTGAAGATGAAACAAGTTTCATGGGTTTCTTCTCGTGAAGAGCTCTTATTATCTTGACCCTAGCGTTCTCAATTATTCTCCAAGTAGTTGCTTTAGAAACACCTATTTTTGCGGCTGCGTCTTCGAGAGTTAAGCCATCTAAATATATCATTTTCAGAAGATCTATTTCATAATCAAAGATCTCAATAACATCCTCTATAGAGACTCCTCTGATCTCCTTAACAGGAATATAAATAATCTCTTCACAACACCCTCTATCAACTTCCTCATAGAATCTACGATATCTCCAACCCCACCTATGACCGTGAGGAACCAAATACACTCCTCAATAAGATACGTGTTAAGAAATTATTTAATTCATACATAATTAGATGGGCCCGCGGGGACTTGAACCCCGGACCTCCGCCGCGTCAGGGCGGCGTCCTAACCAGGCTAGACGACGGGCCCCAAAAGATTTTTTGTTGAGACTGTTTTAAAATTTTGCTTCCTTGGATGAATTCTCTTTTGTAGAGTAATAGATTAGGTGTCACGAGCCTTGGTAATTTCTCTTGCTCTTACTAACATGTATCTAAAGATCATTATTGATCCTGATGCTACTAGAATGAATGCGATGAAACTTAGATATGCTAGTGGGTATCTTAAGTATGTTATGTTAAGCTCTATGGTTATTACGCATTTTGGGGCTTGATCAATTTTAATTAATGTTTCAAGATGTATGTTATTCAATAATTGTCTTGAGCCTGGATCAATGATGTACTCAGTGTAGTTTCTACCCATATATACTGATACATGTAAAGTGTTGTTGCATGGATTTATTATAAGCATAGAACCATTCACAGTCTCAGCGACGTATCTCTCGTTGAGAAGATCACTTGTAGTCGCTAAAAGCTCTTTGCTAAGATCTATGTCTATGCTCTTTGAAATATTTACATATTCTCTATATGATGAAGCTATTATGAAAATAATTGATGAAGCTATTAATAATATTCCTATGAACAACACTATGTTTTCTCTAATTATTTCTTTAGTATATTTATACATGATACACATCTAAAAAATAAGTGGATAACTTATAAGCTTCAATAACATAATAATTGTTGACGGTGCATTTTATGAAGATCAGATCAAGCACAAAATATATGCTATTTACTATTCTACTTCTATCACTACTTATAGTCTCAGTAAAAGAGTTATCGCTAGTAGCACCAGTATATTCTCAAGAGACACCAGCCTTTATCAAAGCCACTATTTCCTCAACAGTTGTTTACAGAGGGTACCAGGTTATTGAGGTGGTTGCTTACCTCTATCTGCCTCCAGGATCTTCTCTTGTGTCAGCGTCAGGATACGTCACACTATCATCAGGTGGATTAACACAGAATCTAAGCATGACCTTAGTAGAGCTATCGGCTCCTATCACGGTCACCGTTGATAACAAATCATATACTGTATCTCGTTTACTCGTGGTTCGAGTACCTGTGTCATTTGGTTTATCCCCTGGACCAGCAACACTAACTGTTTATACTACTGGTCTAGCTAGAATAGGTAATGCGACTTATGACTTAACGAAAATCTTCAGATTCACTGTAACAATACTAGATCACACCTCAGTAGAGTTAAAGAGATCGCAGGCGTATCTGAGTTTAGAGAGAGCTAAGGCATTATTCGATGTTCTCCAAAGTCTTGGAGTATCGATACCAACAGATCTTAGAAATAGACTAGATCAATTATCAGAATCATTATCTAAAGCTGATGAAACATTATATGTTCTCGGAGACGTCGATAAAGCACTTGAAATATACACAGATGTTGTCACAGGATCAGAGAAAGTTAGTGCAGACGCTCTGTTGCTAATGTCCTCCTACTTCTCTGGTGTAAGCAACAAACTTAGTGGTGTGGAGGCGCGTTTAGATGCTCTAAATGCTTCAGTAGACTCCTTATCTAAGTCAGTGTCCTCACTTGCAGAATCAATAAAGACACTTAATGATGGTTTAGGTACAATAGCTAAGACACTTAGTAATTACTCAGCTAATATGAGAGATACTGTTGCTCAACTAAATACTAATATAGACAATACCAATAAGAAAATTGACAGTATTGTAAATAGTATAAATTCAGATCTTAATAATAAACTGAATTCTTTAGTGAATTCAATTAATAAGAACTTTGAGAATATTAACAATGCTCTATCAGCTATTCAAACAGCGCTAATAGTACTGGGAGTAGCAGTATTAGTTATTGGAGCAATTGGATTCTTAAGAAGATAACCATTTATTTTTTTAAAGATTTAATTTAACTTCTTTTAATCAGTAATTTCTGACTCTATTAATACTTTTAAGCCACAAGAAACAAATTTACATGGTGAATTAATGGTGAATTTAAGAAATATGTTATATGTCCTCATAATCTCTCTATTCCTAGTATCAATAGTTTTATCAATACCTGTGAGTGCCCAGAAAATAACTGACTTAAGAGTTGGACCCTACATTGATAAAATAACAATGCCTGTTATAAAAGATTATAGCATTAGACTCTTGGCCTTCAAGGCAAATGAATTAGACGTGTTAGGTGTTCTTCCAAAGGATCTTGATTCAGTAAGACAAGAGAGGCCTGACGCGCACATAATATTTACTGTAGGATTAACTTCTTTAGGAAGTCTTCATTTTAATGTTCAGCTATGGCCTGTTAAATATCCCGAGGTAAGAAAAGCATTAGCACACCTGTATGATCGTGATAGGATAATATCTGAATCTCCTCTAAGAGGAATAGCAGTTAAGAACCCATACATACCACCTCCAACAATGGGTAAGTGGGTTAATACAAATGCGGACTTCGAAAAACTCTATCCATATGATCCAAACAAGGCCAGAGAATTACTTAGCAAAGTATTTGTATGGGATGATACAGCGAAGACTTGGAGAGATCCTAGAGAAGGAAATAAAGAAGTTGAGATTGAAGTACTATCTTTACCAGAGGCTACCTCCCCCACCTACTGGTGGATTGCTACATACCTGAAGTCAGAAGCCGAGAAAATAGGTCTTAAGATAAAAATAACTCCTGTATCAAGCAGAGAACTTGATGCGAGAACAAGTGCTGGGACAGCTCAAGCATGGATTATTGGATGGAGCTTCGGTAGATTCCCATTATTCATGTACTACTTCTTCCACAGCAGAGAAATAAGACCGGGCGGATGGAATGAGTGGAGAGTGAGTAACTCAACACTTGATGAAATACTAGACAAGTTCTACTATGCTGAGACAGCTGATGAAGCAATTAAATATGCTCACAAGGCACAAGAGTTATTAGTTGATATTATTCCATGGATACCAGTCTACACAGGAGTTGGTATAACAGCTCTTAACGGAGCTATAGATAGAGATACTGTTGTACTAAGCTATGCACCACCATTTAAGGATCCCGTTGGCTTTAGCTACTTCTGGTGGAACACAGTAAGATTCAAGGATAGACCCTTCGGAGGAACACTCAGGTACCACTTCACAGTTGATATAACAACTTTACATCCAGCAATATATCTGTGGGCAACTGAGGCTGACTGTATCTTCAGAGTATACGCATCAGGGCATCAGCTAGATCCAAAAGATATTTACAGAGACCCTGGAATAGATCAGCTACTACAAGGATATAAAGTGGAGAAGACTGTTATGGATGGCAAAAATGTTACTAAGATAACACTTTATGTGAAACCAGGTTTAACATGGCACGATGGAACACCTCTGACAGCAGAGGACTTCGCATATACATATCAGAAATTCGGTATGGAGCTTAAGACCAGAAGATACTATGGTCCATATATAGAGGCCACGGTTAAAGTGAATGTTGTTAATGAAACAACTGTTGAGTTCTATCTAAGTCAGTTTGGTTGGAGCGATCTCTATGTATACATATTCTATACACCATTACCAAAGCACATATTTGCTAAAATGACTAATCCATTAGATGATCCATCATTACTGCCACATCCAACGGTAAAAGGATTAACAATGATGGTTGGATCAGGACCATTCGCATTGGTAAAGAGAGAGATAGCTTATGCAGAACTTCACTGGTACCCAGAATACATGTATAGACCACCTGAGAGAGCTCCGAAGATAACAGTTCTCTCCTTACCAACATCTATTGAGGCAGGAAAAACAGTCTCTATAAGAGTCAAAGTAACAAGTCCTGCCGGAACACCAGCGACAGATGCTAAAGTAACTCTCAGTCTAAGAGGACCAACATCACTTGACATAACATTGACTCACGTAGGTGAGGGAGTATTTGAGACAACTCTACCAACATTACCAGCAGGAACTTACACAGCAACATTGGTGGCGTCACAGCCAGTCTACATATGGAATGTTAAATCAGAACCAATTAAAGCAACTATTACAGTAGCCGGCGCAGCGGCGCCAGGACCTGTGCAGGTTGTGAAACCCATTGAGGTTATAGTCGGTGGAGTTAAGGTAGAGATCTCTCCACCGCCGACTGTGTCTCAGGTCTCGCCAACACCAACTACGACACCAAGTATAGAGGTTCCAAAGACAACGACGGTAGCTCCTGAACCTACTGCAAGCTACGCTTCAGCTGGTTTAGCTGTTGTCGGTATCTTAGTGGCTATAGCTGCGTCGTTTGTAAGAAGAAAATAATTTTTCATTAATTTTATATAAATACGCATTGTTTTTGATTTCTTTTTCTATTTATTTCTTATATACCTCGAATAATTACTCTATAGATGGGATAAATCAATGGGTTTAGCATCATATGTTATTAGTAGAGGATTAGCGTTGCTATCGGTGTTTATTATATCTGTCCTCATATTCTTCATAGTAATGAGAGTTCTTCCAGTAGTATTAGCTGGAGGAGACCCTTTCAAACCTCATCAGTATCAAGATCCTGTGTGGATGGCTATTAAAAGAACTATGGAGGATCCTAGGTTCAGTGGATGGATTAATTATACAGCAGAGAAATACGGTTTAGACAAGCCATTGCTCCCAGATCAACTACTCATATTCTTAAGAAATATATTTCTTCTCGAATTTGGTGTCTCAATATACTCTCAGCAAGCAGTTATTAAAGAAATAGCTATTAGACTACCCTACACATTGGTCTTATACATATATGGTGTTATTGCCCCTATAATAATAGGTTATTTAATAGGAGTTCTGGCTCTTAAATATAGAGGAAAAATAGATACATTCATAACACTATCATCAATAGTCTCTTATATATTGCCCTCATACATATTAGCTCTACTTATTTACTACTTCCTTGCTTATCTACCTAAGGTCAGTTTAGGGATAGACATATTTCCTCTACCGGTGAAAACACCTTCACTAGCTGAGTTCTCATGGGATAATCTTAGATATCTCCTATGGTATATATCACCAATATACTTAGCAATGACCTTAGCATGGTTTGGTGGATGGGCATATTACTTCAGGCAACTACTGGTATCAGAAGCAGAGAAAGATTACGTGATAACTGCTAGAGCTAAGGGAGTGCCCGAGTCAAAGATCCTTAGAAGAGAAATAACACCTAATGTAAGACCACCAATAATAACCTCTCTCGCGTACGCCATACCAGGCATCTTCGGAGGATCTATTATACTCGAATACTTAGCCTCGTGGCCAGGAATAGCCTACTTTTCATTCAATGCCTTCCAAAACTTCGACTACCCAGTTGTCGTGGCTTTCTACGTGATATCAACACTTCTACTAGTAATATCACTATTCATAGCAGATATACTAATTGCTGTACTAGATCCCAGAGTGAGAGTCGGGAGGTGAATGAAATGACAAACGTTGTGAGTGGTATAGCCTATTTAGGAGGAAGATTCAGAACATTAGCCACCATAGTATCAGCCTTAACAAGAGATAAGAGGGGATTAGCAGGATTATTAATAGTAGTGGTGTATGGTTTATTAGGTGGATTAGGACCTCTTCTTATACCTTATCACCCTATATATAGTCAAAATCTTGCTGATGGATTAGCCATGCCTGAGTGGGCAGCTTCACCTGATACTCCTAGAAATATTAATCAGACACTCAATAACTGGTATATAGCATATAACGAAACTACAGGGAATGTGACTATAAAGACATATTATGTGCAACATAGATTTATTATCGAGATCCAAGGCAATGGGGAAGCAAATATAACTATAATGGCCAGGGACTACATATACTACCCCTATAAACCAGCTAATTCATTATCAATATCATCATATTACGATGCTGGACCAATAGATAATAGAAGTATGGCTTGGTACAGAATTGCTTACTATCTGATTAATCTTGATCTGATTGGTAAATGGGCTAATGTCACTACTGGTGGAGAGAACTATACCGTGCCTCTGGGAATATATGTTTTCTACGATGACCCTGGCTTCAGGGTCGGAGCATTAAATCCATATGTCAGAGATGTAGTTGAGAGAAAACCTATCGGAGGTAGACAACCAGCATATGTATTAAATGAGAAGCAACCATATCCAATTCCATCAGCTATTAATCCAGTTAGAGAATTGCTACTCGCAAAAGACACTAGACTCAGCGTAGGATTAAATATCTCTTACTACTGCGACCCAACATCATTCCTAATGAGATGTGAGAATGGAGGAGTCAAATTCGTTATTAGACCCATCAACATATTTATCTATGGTCAAGCCTTTGGCTTACTAGGAACAGATTACTTAGGAGCTGATGTATGGACAAAATTTGTTTATGGAGCTAGATCAGCTATTATATTCGGTTTCAGCGTGGCTCTAGCAATAATATTCATAGGATTATTCGTTGGTATAACAGCAGGATATTTCGGAGGAACATTACGCGACTATATCCTAACATTTATCACTGACGTAGTTTATTTCATACCAACACTACCACTCATATTAGCGGCAGGCATAGTTTTTGGTCGAAGCATATTAGTGATATATATTGTTGTAGTACTCTTATCGTGGCCTGGAACAGCAAGAGTAATTAGATCGTGGACAATGGCTCTTAGAAGCGAATTATATGTTGAGGCAGCACAAGCACTGGGAGCAGGTACTGGGAGAATATTAATTAAGCATATTATTCCTCAGTTAGTCCCATATATGGTTTATGCTGTGGTAGTTGGTGTCCCAGGTGCTGTATTCACAGAAGTAGCTATACAACTACTAGGTTTCGGAGATCCTTACTGGCCTTCGTGGGGTAAGATCCTTAATGATGCTTTCTATCAAGGAGCAATAACCTCAGGTGCTTGGTGGTGGATTATGCCACCTATATTCGGCATAGTTACATTAGCTCTAGGCTTTGCGTTAATGGGTCTAGCACTTGATGAGATAGCGAATCCTAGGTTGAGAAGGAGGCTGTGATGAAAAAAATTAGTAGAAGAATTTTCTTATCACCATTAACAATATTTTTCCTTCTTCTCATAATATCACTATTCTACACACTTAATGTGCCTATACCACTAAATTTTTTGTTTCACGATCTTGTTAAGGACATAGATATCTCTGAGGAGAGTTATCTGAATATCTCAGTATATAGACTTTATTTACCTCCTGAAACAAATGTTTCTGAAAAAGATCTTTTTAAGAACATTAGTTTAATATTCGTAATGGAGCCTGGAGGGATCCATCGTCTAAATGTTTTAGGTAAAGTAGGTGGAGAAGTTAGAGACGCGGGATATCTACTAATCACATTAAATAACACAAGCGAAATTTCTATGTATGTATTAGATCCATATTTAAATCAGAAGATACCTATAGGAGTTTACAAGGGTTTCTCATTTGATACTATTGCTCAAACCACAGAATACACAGCATATCTAATTATAGAGAGAGTATCAAATCTAACAATTAGATGCCGACTGAATCAAGATATAGGATCTAGTATACAGCTACTAATTTACTTCAAGAATAATTCTCTACAAGATCTCACAGCAGGTCCATGTACATATGATACGGAGACGAAGAGACAAAATATTTTTATTAGAGACTATGCAAAATACTATGTGTACATAGATCTATTTATGTACCCCATCGTAATAACATACTATGAATCAAGTAAACAATATCTATTTTACCCATCAAAGAACTCATTAATATTCACTACTCTATTCATTTCTCTAATACTACTCTTCACAGGATCGATATACGTAAGCTATAGAGAAAATCTCAAGAAAACAGTAAGAGTTAAGAAGAAAAGAAAAAGATCAAGAAAATAAAGCTTACATGTAAAAGAAATAATTTACTTAACCCCTCTCAAGATGTATCAACCACGGTATTGAACTATATATAAGATAACAGAATCATTGAATCTCTATATACTACTCACGTGAATATTTGCATGATCTTAGGTGTTAAAATATTTAAGTTTACCTTCTAAAGGTATATTTCATGGAAATGGTCGTGTGAAAAATGCCTATTATTTACGAGAGTAAATATTATGTAAGTGAGCCGCTGAAACTGTATAATTTCCTTATGGATAGGATCGATAATATATTAATCTTTAATAATAAGGTAGTTGATGTAAAAACCGGAACATTAAAATTGAATGATGCCTATATTAGCGATAGAGGAGAGATTTTATTCACTGGTGATGTCATTATTAGCCAAGACGCGTATAGCAATTTAACCATGAGATTTCGGCATAATAATAAAACTCTATTTAGCATCTCCTTAAGTACTTACTCCACCACTGAAAACAACGAATCAACCAGCAAACGTGAGTATTTGATTAAATTCTTGTTATCCACGAGAGAGAGACCTAGTGGTATTGAGATAGAGAAATTACGAAGAATCGCGAAGCTCATTGAGCAAAAAATTTATTATCTGTTGAGATTAGATTTAAATATGATCCCTTTAAAGGATTTCGGCGAGACAGATCAAGAAACTCTTTGATTATACTACAGAAGATATGTTTTCTAACAACTCTACTTCTACTTCATCTCCCTCATCGTAACCCTCTAGATCCTCGTCTATGACAAGTATTGCGTTCCCCTTAACCAGCGTGGATAATACTCCTGAACCTGTGATTGCTAGGGGCTCTACATAGATCTTTCCATCTCTTTCTTGGAAAACCTTTACTCTAACAAATGATTTTGTGCTTGGTGGATTAGCTATTCTTCTAGTAACCACGCCCCTCACATAAGGCTTTGGGACGGGCTTGGTATGATAGATCCTGTTTATATATGGTTCAATTAATGCTTGAAATTCTACGAGAGCCGAGACTGGGAAACCTGAGAGTATAAAGATAGGCTTATTCTTGACAAGAGCTAAACCAACTGGTTTACCAGGTCTTATTCTGACTCCGTGGAAAAGTATTTTTGAACCTTCAATCATTGAGATAGCTTCAGGAACAAGATCTGTTTCACCTATACTAGAGCCACCAGTTGTTATTAATATATCAACTACATCTAATGCTTCAAGGATCTTATCTCTAATTAGTCTAGGATCATCTTTAACCACACCAAAATCAACATCTTCACAACCAGTCTCTCTTATAAGTGCTCTCAGAAGAGGTTTTGTGCTATCAAGGATCTTACCAGACTCAGGTGAGTAACTAGGATCACCAGGTTCAATAACTTCATCACCTGTTGATAAGACACCGACTTTAATCCTTCTATATACTGGAACCCGAGTTATATTTTGTGCAGCAAGTGCACCAATGTGCCACGGCCTTAATCTAGTTCCTCTTGAAACAATTAATTCACCACTTCTAAAATCCTCTCCTCTTCTAGAGATATTCTGTAGTGGAGCAACAGGTCTAGTAACAAGGATCTTGTCTCCTTCCTCAATAACATACTCCGACATAACAACGGCATCGGCTCCGGGAGGAATTGGTGCTCCAGTAAATATCTTGATTGCTTCACCTCTTCCCAGCTTAGGTAATTTACTTAATTCATCACCGGCAGTTACCCTACCAATTAATTTAAGCTCTATGGGATTTGTGAGAGATGCACTAATAGTTTCAGAGGATCTAACAGCATACCCATCGACAGCGCTTCTATCAAATGGAGGTATATCATATTGAGCATATATGTCTCTAGCAACTATTCTCCCCACGGCTTCAACAAGATCTACTTCCTCAACCTCAGGCTCCTTAATTGGGGTTTCTCTCAATAAGATCTCTAAAGCCTCATTCAGAGAAATGAGTTTCTTGAATCCTTTCATAGTTTCTCTCATAATACATCCAATAAATATCTCTTCAGAAAATAATAACCTAGAATAAAAATGACTACTTATAAATTAACACCGCACGAGGAAACATTAGCGATCCTGGGGAAATTAAAATTACATGAACCAAGAATCGAGGAGAGATATATTTGGGATGCGTATGGAATGATCTCTGCGGAAGAGATACGAGCCCCAAAGAATCTTCCTGAGAAACCTCTTGCCGCTATGGATGGATACGCCGTCTCAACAAATGACTTAGATAAATACGAGAAACTATTGATAAGTGAAGTCAAGATTTTTCCTGGAACAAAGACCTCAGTCAAACTCAGATCAGGAGAAGCCATATATGTGTCTACGGGATCTCCTCTACCCGAGGGAGCTGATGCTGTAGTTAGAGTAGAGAGTGCTAGAGTAGAGGATAGATACATAATACCTATCTCAAAGATTTACCCGGGTAAAGATGTGTTTTCCGTAGGTGAAGTAGTTAGAGAAGGTGAAGTAATTATCAGAAGAGGAGATAGGGTAACGCCATACATAGCTTCTCTATTAATCCAGTTAGGGATTTATAGAATCAAGGTTTATAGACCCAGAATCACTTTATTTAGCGTAGGTGATGAATTAATCTCCTACAGAGAACCGGGTTCAGAGGGTTTGAGAGATACCTCTACACTGATGATTCAATTGGTTTTATCAAGATTCTCCGACACAAGATACCTAGGGGTATTGCCTGATGATAAAGAAGTTATTAAGAGAAGAATTATTGAGGCCTCTCAGGAAAGTGACGTGATTGTCACAGTAGGAGGATCTTCAGCTGGTGAAAAGGATCTTGTTAAAGAAGTTATTCGCGAAGAAGGTGAATTATTATTCGAGGGGGTAGACATCAATATCATTAAGCCAACAGGACTTGGGCTAGTTAATAATAAGCCTATTGTCACGGCTCCTGGATTATGCGTTGGAGCATCTCTAGCTCTGCACGAGTATATTCTCAGGCTAATAGAAATTTTGACAAACTCGAGAATTAGGGAAGAATTAGAACTTGAATTATTAGAGGATGTAATCGTTGAGAGAAAAATGAATTCAGCTTATCTATTTAAGGTGATTGATTATAAATACGCGAAGCCTCTTAGATGGGGAATGGCTTTGTGCAAGGAATTGGCTGAGGCTGATGGATACTCCTTCCTGAGAAGAGATAGAGAGTATAAGAGAGGAGATAAGGTCAGGGTAACACTATTTCTTAAGTAGTTTGTCCAGTGCCTCAGATAATCTATGCAGTCTCTCTCTACCGGATCTAAATGCTTTGTTAATCTTCTCGAGTATAAGCTCAATACTATCTTCTTTGATAAGAAGATTCTCTTTTTCTTTTAAGAGCAAATCTAGTCTGACACCAGATATTATCTCAACAATATACCCTCTCCTACTTCTAGAGAGTAAACCACTATGCTTAAAACCTGCCTCTCTAGCGATCCTAAGTATTCTAAGTGCTGTTGCGGGATCGTATGTGTTTATATGTATAATTGGTCCTGAAACAATTAGCCATAAAGAATAGATCACAGGGATCCTAAGTAATGATCTTAGCTCCTCAAAGGTTAATTCATCATGTTTCTTAAATACAATATAGGAATCTCTTCTAATCCATGGGTAAATAGCGTCAACAGCATATATCCTCCCACTACATGAGCTAGTTGGGAAAGCATTCTCTATCATAAATATCTTCTCTAAAACACTCTCGATACCAGGATCTAAGTAGCCTATGTATCGATCCCTGATCATTCTCTCGTAAAATTTTTTCTTGAGACTAACCCAATAATCTCTATCAATATATTTACTCACTTAATCAACCAATGAGATAAGAGAATAGAGAAACTAAAATCTTTGCTTCACGAGATCCTCTTCAAATAACTGAGACTTGTCCTAAACTCTATTTTCTTCAAGAAAGTTATGTGTCTAGTACTCTTAGGCGGTAACTGATTATTCTCAAGAGCTGTTTTAATAATCTCGTGCTTAGATAGATTCGGTGGATCTATTACAATTATAATATCTTTACTCAAAGAATAATCTCTAAAAACATTCTTAGGCGAACGCTTATATAAGATCTCTAGAAAATACTCCGCGTACTTATCTTCAAAAACCTTTATTCTATGATAAAAATCTAGTGCACTCCCATTATTTAAACTCTTCACATAATGAATGTTTTTGTCAATAATTATCTCCGCAAACCCACTGAAAAAATCTTCGATCATTTTTTCACGAGGCAGTTTCTCTAGTCTATATACTCTGATCCATTTATCCACTAAGATCTTTTCTTCATTGACGTAATCCACTAGTATCGCTGGTATCTTATTTACACCTAGTCTTTTAAGAGCCTCATATCTATGATGTCCATCTATAATAACGTAGCTGTCTCTATCTACTATGAGAGGTCTTCTCAGCATTCTAATTTTCTCAATATTCTCCATCAATCTAGTGACTTTAGACATCATGATACTCTCATGAGGTCTCAAAAAACTAGTGTTTATGAAATCTATCTCAATCTTCATAAAAAACCCTTATTTATTTATTTTAACGAGATATGATAGATCTATTGTCTCAGGTTCGTAATCTTGTAATCTGCCTTCTAATAGATCTTGGTACCCAGCTAGATCTAGTAGACCGTGTCCGCTTAAATTAAATAGAATCACTCTTCTCTCACCGAGTTTCTTTGCTTCAAGTGCTAAATCAATAACTGCTTTAACGGCGTGGGCACTCTCGGGGGCTGGGACGAATCCCTCGGCTTGCGCAAATATTCTACCCGCCTCAAAAACCTCTGTCTGATGATACGCAACTGGTTTAACAAATCCTTCTTCAACTAATACAGAAAGTGTTGGTGCAACACCGTGGTATCTTAGACCACCAGCATGTATTGGTGGAACTTTGTATCTGTGTCCCACGGTGTACATCTTGATTAGTGGTGTTAAACCAGCTGTGTCTCCATAATCATATGTGTATACTCCTCTAGTCATTGAGGGACAGGCCTTTGGTTCCACGGCTATAAATACTGTGTTAGTTTTCTTCTTAAGCTTATCATACATAAACGGGTAAGCTAAACCAGCGTAATTAGATCCTCCACCAACCGCTCCCACTACATAGTCTGGGTATCTATCTAATTCCTCGAGCTGTTTCTTAGCTTCTAATCCGATTATTGTTTGGTGTAGGAGAACATGATTTAAGACACTACCTAGACTATATCTAGCCTTCTCATCTGTTAATACATCCTCTATAGCCTCTGAAATAGCTATTCCCAGGCTACCTGGGTTATCAGGATCTTTCTCAAGGATCTCTCTACCAAACTTAGTTATCGGTGAAGGACTCGGGTAGACCTCTGCTCCATAGAGCTCCATTAATACTCTTCTATATGGCTTCTGCATATAACTACTCTTAACCATGAAAACCCTCACCTTCAAATTAAATAACGCTCCTGAAAGAGCCAGGGCAGAGCCCCATTGACCAGCTCCTGTCTCAGTAGACACTCTAGCAATACCCTCAATCTTATTGTAGTAAACCTGTGCTAGGGCCGTATTGATTTTGTGGCTACCAGCTGGCAAGACACCCTCGTACTTGAAATAGATCTCAGCCGGTGTATCAAGTATCTTCTCAAGTCTCCTCGCTCTAATAAGTGGTGTAGGCCTACCTAATTCAATTAGTGTTTCTCTAACCTCATCAGGGATCTTGATAAATCTCTCTTCACTAAACTCCTGCTCAACGAGTTCTCTAGCGAATAATCTGTAGAACATCTCTTTCTTAACAACAGAACCATCTGGTAGAAGAGGCGGTGGTAATGGTTTTGGGAGATCTGGTAGAATGTTATACCAATGCGTTGGTACAATTTCTTCTTTTTGAGAAGATCTTATTTTATACACACGTATTTTTCCGAGATCTAAATCCATTGGCTCAACAAATTCACCAACCAATTATTTTTAGTAAACTTTATAAACATTGTTACTCCAAATCCTACGAGGAACTATATCTCTATAACATCATAAACTGAAACAAACATAATAAATTAATAAATTATAGGAGATAGTATGAGTTCCAAAAAGTATTTAGTGAATAATGTGGAGATTGAATTAATTAAAGGAGACATAACGGAGCTAGAAGCAGATGCCATAGTTAATGCCGCCAATCAATATCTCGAGCATAGAGGAGGTGTTGCTGCAGCTATTGTGAGAAAAGGTGGTGAGATCATACAAATCGAGAGCAGAGAATATATAAAAAAGCACGGTCCCGTCCCCGTTGGTGGAGTTGCTGTAACTAGTGCTGGTAGGCTAAAGGCTAAGTACGTGATTCATGCTGTGGGCCCAGTCTACGGGGATCCTGAGGGAGACGCTAAACTAGCCTCCGCAATCAGATCTTCTCTTGAGAAAGCTGAGGAACTTGGGCTAGGATCTATTGCTTTACCAGCTATATCTACTGGTGTTTTTGGTTATCCCTACGAGAGAGCTGCGAGAATAATGGCTGAGACACTTAAGAACTATAGATACAGGATCCTTAGAAAAGTAATTGTTTGTTTATACACTGACGAGATATATAATGTGTTCTCAAGAGTATTTGATGAGATTTTAGCACCTAAATAGATACTAAAATACAATGTTCTGAACCATATAATTTTTTAAGCTATAAAACATATGTTTTATTGGTGAATTTCTCAGTGAAAAACTACATGGTGAATATCTCGAGAGCGAAGTTGATAACTGTTGCTGGAGCTGGTTGGATGTTTGATGCTATGGATATACTCATATTATCCTACATAATTGCTTTACTAGGAAAATGGTATGGTTGGACCCAAGATGAGAAAACTCTAATTATCTTAGCCAATAACTTGGGTCTATTAACAGGAGCTTTCTTATTCGGCTACTTAGCTGATAGATTTGGTAGAAAAAATATATTCATAACCACATTACTCATATACAGTATATTAACTCCCCTGCAGGGGTTTGTGAAGACATATGTTGACCTGGCTCTACTAAGATACTTCATAGGCTTGGGTCTCGGAGGAGAATTACCAGTAGTGGCTACACTGGTATCAGAGTTATCCTCTCCTGAGAAAAGAGGTGAGAATGTTGTTCTTCTAGAGAGTTTCTGGGCTTATGGAACTATAATGGCTGCTTCAGTAGCTTATTTCCTTATTCCATGGATCGGGTATAGTGAAACAATGATTCTACTGGGTTTAACAGCTTTCTTCATATTCGTCATAAGAACCCAGATACCGGAGCCGCCTAGATCCGTGGGGTCTCGTAGAGTTAGTCTGAAGGAGCTAGTAAATAAGGAGTATAGAAAATTGATCGGTGTATGGATCGCGTGGTTCTCAATCGCTTTAGGCTACTACGGAGTATTTCTATGGCTCCCACAGATATTGATTAGTAAGAATTTCACGATAATAAGATCTTTTGAATACACACTTTATATGGCTCTGGCGCAGGTACCAGGCTACTTCAGCGCCGCGTATTTAGTGGAAAGAGTTGGTAGAAGACCAGTATTCATATCCTATATGACTGGTTCAGCTATCACCGCTGTTCTATTTGCTTACTCAGTTGATACTAGAGATATTCTTTTGTGGGGGTCTCTCCTAAACTTCTTTAACCTAGGTGCGTGGGGAGTTATATATGCTTACACACCTGAGTTATTTAATGATCTATATAGAGCCACAGCAACAGGTTCAGCAGGATCTATTGCTAGAATAGGCATGATCATTGGGCCAACAATACCCTCAATAACAAGATCATTTGAATACTCACTAACAACATTTGCTGTGATATGGCTTATTGGGGGTCTAGCTACTCTACTGACACCTGAGACAAGAGAAATTATTAAGAAGAGTACTATTGTTATCTCTCCAGGTAGATAGGATAAATACATGAATCATGAATCATAATATAATCAGAATTTATAAACAGTTCTCATTTTTCTCTCAGCAACATATCTACCCATTCTCCTAATCTCTTCAACTCGCCGAGATATTTTCTCGGCTTCTTGATATTTTGAGGAGTATCCCTCGAAAAATAATTTCTTGTATCTCGCTATGTCTTTAAATGGTAGTGTCTCAATAGATCTATATGCGAGATGGAGATCCACAGCTTTTTCCTCTATATCCTCACTGTAACCAGATAAACCAAAGTCTATTACCCATATACCCCCTTCTGGATCAACTAAGTAATTAGATATCGTAGGGTCCCCGTGGTATATATTATTCCTATGTATCTCCCCAAGAATCTCTCCGGCCGCAACAAGTTTCTGAGGATCTCCGCCACCTAGTAAATAGTCTCTTAAGGAGATCCCGTGTATATACTCTATAACAATAAAATAATTATCAGGATCCATGTATAACACCGCTGGCACCTTAACCCCTTTCTCTCTTAAATCTCTTATGATTCTAGCTTCAGTAATTGTTCTCTTTGATCTAATTAATTTATCTAGTCTTGGATCCATGTAATTCTTAGTATCTCTATACTTCACGATTGCTTCAATCCCCATGAAGATAGTTTTATAGATCACTGCCTCAGCACCTTTACTCAATAAAGTTAGTCTCTCCATATAATATCTACCTCATCAACTCTCCACCTAGGTTTCACGACACTATCCTCAATTCTTATTCTCAAACCAGCTTTGTATGCCAATAGACCTGTCCAAGCGATCATCACACCATTATCCACAGCATATTTCGGGGGAACAATAAATAACTCTGATCCATGTCTCTCGGCAACATGCTCCATTTTCTCTCTAAGAATAGGACTCGCCGCTACTCCACCTACGACCATTATCTCTCTCTTTTTTGTGTGAGATAAGCATCTCTCTGATACCTCTGCAACCATTGAGTAAGCTATTTCTCGGAGTGTGTAGCACACATCACCTAATGCATAACCTTTCTTAACAGCTCTTAACGCAGCTGTTAAAATCCCCGAGAAACTAAGATCCTGTCCCTTAACCACATAAGGGATCTCTTCAATAATCTCTTTGCCCCCGGAAGCACATTTATCAACCACGTGCAGACCCTCAACAACATATGGTGGACCTAAACCGACTTCTCTAGCGAATGTGTCTAAGAGATTTCCTAGCGCAATATCTAATGTTTCTCCAAAGATCCTGTATCTCTTATCTATGTAAGCAATAACAGCGCTATTCCCACCAGATAAATACACAATAACAGGATCTTTAGCACCAGTTATTTTCAAACCAATCTCTATATGTGCTACGGCGTGATTCACTGGCACAAGAGGCTTATTGAAGTAATGAGCCAAGGCTCTAGCAATAGAAGCCCCAACCCTCAGAACAGGTCCTAGACCAGGTCCTTGTGAAAACGCTATTGCATCTATATCCTCAATACCTATCTTAGCCTGATTAAGCGCTTCCCTAATTGTCTCAGGAGCCTTCACAGATAAGTATCTCGATGCCTCTCTAGGGTGAATACCTCCTTTCTCAGGAACATATGTTGCTCTCGCATCAGCATATAAAAATTTATCATCATCTGACACAATACCTACTCCAAAGGTGTGTGCTGTTGACTCTATTCCTAGTACAAATACTATAACTCCTCAACCCAACATAAACATATTTATTAGCTACCCAAAAATCTTATACACCTGATTTATAGGATCTGTAGACACCAAGACCTGAGCTAAGTAAGATAATACCTATTACAAAAGCCAGTAGAGACGCGAGAGGTTTATCAGTATATAGATATATGACTGAGAAGCTTAAGAACACTATTGAAGAAATTATAAGAACCACTATTAGAAAAAGATCAATTTTATCTTTACCCAATGAAAAAATTCTGTGAGACACCTCACTCAACCACAGGCTCTTCTATTCTTACTTCACCAAGATCAGCATCCAGAGAGACTCTACCACCAATTGGCAAAGGATAAACAAAGTGCCCATGCTCATCACCTCCGTGGCAACATGGGAAATTAAGTATTGCTGGTCTATTACTATATCTCTTGATCCTGTCGATAATAACCTCCTCGAGACTAGGTGTTGGAGAAGAGATCTCTGGTTCAGGAAACTCCCCCATTATGATCCCGATTGCTCTAGAGAGATCCTTGGATAAACCTAATGTAGTTAAGTAATTATCTATTCTCCAAGCATCCTCTCTAATATCCTCTAGAAACAAGATCTTATTCTCAGTATCTACTCTATATGGCGTGGACTGAATAAGTGTGAATAATATGAGATTTCCACCAACTAATTCACCAGAGGTTTTTCCAGGATTTATTGTTTTTATAAATGGTCCATCTGGTGGCGATCTATACTCTAGGGTTTCTCCTCTCAACAACTTAATTACAAGATCAATATTTTCTCTATATCTCCTTAAACCAATCTCATCACCAACTTTCGGGGTAACAGCTATCATTCCCCCGTGTATCGTTACGAGACCGGTCTTGGAGTAGATCGCTGTTTGTATAGCTGTAGCGTCACTAAACCCTATCACAGGCTTAGGATTCTTCTCAATAATCTCATAATCAATTAACTCAAGTATTCTCATTGCACCAGCACCTCCTCTAACAAACCATATGACATCTACATCCTCTCTCCTGAAACCCTCAACAAGATCTCTAGCTCTCACCTCATCTGGTGCAGATAGATACCATCTCCTCATAGCATATCTCACAGTCTCGCCTAATACAATCTCAAAGCCTTGTTTACGTAAGTAATCTATTCCTAATGAGAGATTCATTGAGGGATAGATTGGGTAGCTTGATGGAGCAACAAGATATATTTTTGCTCTTGAACCAATTTTCCTAGGCTTGATCTTTTTCAACAATAAATCCCAAGAGAATTGAGAGATACTGGTAATTAAATTATTCATTGAGTCTCTCAATAAAACACTCAGCACGATCAAGATTAAATCTCTTCAGATCATTACTTAAATACTCAATATAGCCTCTGCATCTAATTACATCACCAGATCTAAGATTAGCATATCTTATTCTATGAGAATATAGAAGTATCTCCTCTCCCGATGCGTCTCGAGATAGATATAGAGAAGGAGTGTAAATACCTCTACTATCATCAATGACTAGTAGAGAATTTTCGTAAAAATCATATTTCTTAATAGATGAACAAATGAGATCCTTGATATATTCATCGCATTTAACATATCTCATAGATACTACGTGGCCTCTGAAAATAAATTCATGAATAGATCTATTAAGCAGGAGACTATGTGAAAAAGGATCAATTCCCTCTGAGACTTTCTCAATAATATGCTTCTTCTCATCTATACTTAATCTACTAAAGATCTTTTCCCTGAATAGATTCCCAATTACTTCTCTCAGATCCGTATACTCATTATCTGAGTAAACCACAGCATCTATATCACTACTCTCATCAGCACCACAATACAATAAACTGCCAGTCACATATGCGTCCACCCCTGAATCACTAAGGATCCTTAGCAGATCTAGAGCAACATTTCTTATTCTCTCAGGAGTAGTTGAGCATGGATGCTTTGATGGTTTATACACTGATATAACATCACTAATAGGAATAGCCGGTATTTCCTCTATAGAGAAGTTGGTTTTCACTAAATAATTTCTGTATCTCTCAGAAACGATCCTCATAGCATCCCTAAGCCTCTTTATTTTCACACCACTAATTACTCGAGGAATAGCAATTAATCTATTACTAAGAAGACAACAACCTTTAACAGCCCATATACTCTCATCAAATAATTTTATATAGAATCCTTCTCTCTGAATATCAAATAGATCCACTTAACTCACCATCTATCACTTGTGTTTGTGTCAGAGAAGAGAAGTTTCTTCACTCTTCTGTGTGCACAGGCTTCATCATCCAATAAATCATTTTATGGATTCAAATATTAATTTAATTATGAATTGATCTAGACACTTCTCCTGATTCTCTCACCTAATTCATCTCTGAAACACCAAAGACCCTCCCAAGGATCTATTATAACAATCCTGTGCATACTGAGAAGTTTCTCACTAACATAAGAAGTTTCATCATCAACTATATACAAATAAGCTTGAACAGGTCCTGAGATTCTGTCTTCGGCGATAACGAACGTATTGATCATCTCAAGAGACTTTGGAAAAATAAAAGATTTTCCAAATAATTTTTTCTCAACTAATGAAGCTTTAATCTCATCCTCAAATAATTTTCTAGCGACACTATATGGAACCGCTATCTCTGGATCAGCGCTATACAGCCCTGTTACGCCGATGGCTACTACTTCAACGCATGATGCTGATCTACATAATCTAAATTTTAGTTTAATCAAGAGTTACACCTCTCAATTAATATGATCTCTTTAAAATAAAAATTGTGTTTGTAATCATATTCTTCTGAGTGGTTTAATTTATGATCCCTTAATTGATTAGATAATTGGGAGGAACAATCAACATAGCATATGATACAGAGATATTCTTATGAGGATCTGGGAGAAATCGAAGATAATAATTTCTGAAGATCCTCTAAATGATTCTTAAGCATCTCTAAGTACTGAATTAATTCATTCACATATCCACTCATAAAACCAATTCTCTCTAAATGATTGAGAGTGTTGGATACTGTGTACAGAAGAGATAATGTGTGTCCCTTAATGACGTGACACCCCCCTACATGCCAAGGCATGTTATTTAATGTATACATTGCGTCATAAACTATTTTCTTTAGATTAGATACATAATCTCTTAATTTGCTACTATCGATACCTCTGATCTCATTGAGATACATGTGTATTTTGGTGTAAAAATCCTCTATAAAAGATCTTGAGCTTAAAATACTTTTTATAGTCTCCTCAATTATTTTTTGAGCTTTTTCATTTTCTCCTCTCGATAGATAATATTCGTACCTATTGATTTGAGGTAGACAAGAGAGTTTTGCTAGGATCTCGAGAGAATGATTTATATCAATGGTTGATTCTGTTGTCATATAATTTCCCTTAGATATTTCATTATAGTTCTAATAAATCACTCTACTACTAAAATTAAGTATATCTCTACTCTCTTGATAAAATGCCTTGTCCCAATTCTCACTAATCATTCGATTAATAATAGATCTTATTACCCAAATAGCATTGCAGAAAGCATCTTTACAACCGCTTCTATGGATCCTGGCGAAATCAATATTGATATCTTCTCGAGGATCGCCGCTTGAGAGAATCACGACATCTCTATTTCTAGAGATGAAGATCGGTGCGTGGAAGAATAACTCTAGTCTCTCGTAAAGAGCTCTCTCACCAAAGATCTCATACATCTTGAGGGCAGCATAATAAGCGACACCAAAATTCTCTCCTAATCCAATAAATATCGGTTCTTTGGGCATTATTATCGGCTCTCTATACTCAATTCTAATTTCCTCACCAGCTAGAGAATATAGAGCGCTTAGACTCATTAAGAATGATAGTGTTCCTGGAACTGGTCTGTATCTATATGGTATCAGTATTAATTCATCTGCTAATTTTGCTAATTCACTCTCTTTATTAGATGTTATAACATAGATCTTTGTCTTCGTCTTGTGTCTCTTAGCTAATTCAATATTAGCTCTTGTTCTACCCGAGACCGAGACTATTACCAAAGGAAGATCTATTTCATATGACTGTGCTTCATAAGGATCCACGGCTCTGAACCTACCTCTTGTCCTACCCTCTATCGCGAGAGCCGCAGCAAAGGAGTCTCCTGCACCTGCTACATATGCTTTATTTAGTTTATGTGGTGTCTCAACAACAAAATTTGATTGGATCTCCTCAAGTAATTCACGAATCATAGAATTCATCTCCTGAAGAATTTATCTAGCGAGATAATATCTTTACTGCCTAGGATCCTCTTAACAGTCTCCCACTTCTCACGAATGAAAATACTCTTATATTTCTCAACAAGATCTTTGTTCTCCTCTAACCACCTTATTGTCTGAGGATCTGAGGGATAGCCGGAGCCAAAGTCACCTAATATGTTTTTAAGCAGATCTATGTGAAGATCTCTTAGAACCTTAGCAACTATACTAGCCGCAGCCACAGATAAGTGCTTAGTCTCAGCATCAATCTCCATATAAATATTCTCCAGACCTAGTCTCCTCCTTATGTAGAGAGTATTTCTCTCAACATCACCTACAGCATCTATATAGATCTCATCAGGACATTTGCCAAGTGCAATACATGAATCTTTTATGATACTTATTATTTTCTCAAGCTCTAATCTATTTATAACATACTTATCTATCTCCCTAGGATGAATCATTTTTACAAACACTCTCTCCGAAGCCTCTACGATTGCAGGAAAAAGTCTCTCTCGCGTACTTCTTGTTAGAGACTTACTATCTCTAACCCCTAACTCCAAAAATAATTTCTCGGTCTCGGGGCTTACAACAACACCAGCTATTATCATGAAACCTATTACAGGTCCTCTACCAGCCTCATCTATCCCCAGAACATATTTACTCAAGACACTCCTCAACAATATTTACTTAAATAAATATTTACCTCATAAGTACATTATTGCATGATGATGAGTGACTCCAATAATGATTAGATGATTAATGGACGACGGCTCTGACTACTTATTCCTCGAGAAACCATCTCCTTAACTCATCAACTACCTCTCGTGGATATATCGAGAACTCCTCCACATCTGATAAATACTCACTTAATTCACTGAGAGGTATTACCTCGCCTGCCTCCTCTCTCAGTTCAAAAAAGAGATCTCTGTATCTAACAAACAAGATCTCTTCGTTATCTTGAGTATATGGCATCATAATCACGTCTTCCTGAGACTCGAAGAATTCTCTAAGTAAACAAACATGACACTTGCTTAAAGAAGATCTTTTTCGTGAAGAGAGGATCTCAAGTAGCTTAGAGCATTCACTCTCAATATCTCCACAATTCTCTCTACAAGTACTTTCTGAGACGCATATGGTCTCACTCAATTAAGACACCGAAGATAAGTGATTAACACCACATCCACTTTTTACCGACACCACCATATAAGCACTTTCGAGAATCATCTGTCTCAGGGGAGTATTTAATTATGTTTCTACCATCTATTATAAGGATCTTTTTCTCGCCCGAGAGATGCTTAATATGATTTGTTGAGAGATCTTTATAGACCCTGTGATCAGTTGCCGAAATAATTATTTTTGAATTACTCAAGCACTCCCTTAAATCATTGGTCAAAGAAACACCTATTTTCTCGAGAAAATCATCCCTAGCCACAAAAGGATCGTGAATTACTATCTCTGAGAATCCTCTTGAGACAAGTTCTCTTGAGATATAGTATGTGGGAGATTCTCTTGTATCAGGTATATCTCCACGGTAACTTAAGCCAAGTACACATACTTTGCTTCTGTAAAGATCCTCTATACCAATAATCTTCGATCCCTCTAATACAAGATCCACAACTCTCCTTGGTTGATCAGTGTTTATCTCTCTAGCTAAAGCAATTAATTCACTACACCAACACTTATTCTCATCAATACTAGATAGATACCAGAGAAGAAATCTTGGGTAATAAGGAAGACAAACACCACCTACACCAACACCTGGAGCATGTATATGAGAGTAAGGCTGTGAATTAGCTAGTTCCCTGATCTCCCAGAAATCAAGGCCTATTCTCCTAGCGATCTCAGCTAAGCTATTGGCTAAGGCTATATTCACGTCTCTATAGATTCCCTCAGCCAATTTCTCGAACTCCGCTACCTCCAAGCTACTTGCTCTCAGAACCCCTTTCTCGGATATCTCAGAGTATATTAAAGAGACTATTTCTAGAGAGTGATTATCTATCCCCGCAACAATCTTCGGATAATTTCTTGTTAGATCATAGAAACCTCTGCCAATAGAGACTCTTTCAGGACTGTAAGCTAAACCAAAATCTCTTCCAGCTACTAAACCAGATTTTTTCTCAAGTATCTTAGCAACTAAACCACGCGTTGTCCCCGGAGGTACGGAACTCTCGACAACAACAAGATCCCCTTTGGATAAAACGCCGCCCACTGCTTCAGAGGCTCTCTTCAGAGGCTCAAAATCTGGTTTATCTCCAACCCAATTAACTGGGACAATAATGATATAGATATCTGATGTCTCCTTTGAGATCTCGTCAATACTTCTTATACTCAATCTCTTTTTATTATATGAGGACACTATTATTTCTCTAACAATCTCCTCTGGATGTAGCTCTACGCTTCCTAAATATATGTTCTCAAGGATCCTCTCTGGTTCAATGTCGTAGCCTACTACCCGAAAATTTTTGTTTAGAAATGCTGAGGCAATAATTAATCCTATTCTTCCCAGACCAACTATGCCTACTACAATATTTCTCTCGGATATTATTCTCTTAATCTTATCTAGATCCTCACCATATATCTTCAGAAACTACACCTTAAGATATTTCCTGATCTTATCAATAAAAAATTTTGTTTCTCCCTCTACTCTCAGAATATCCCAGTAAATCCCCTGAGGCTTTGGATAAATCTTTTCTGTATAATAGATGTTGTTTGGAGTAACTATGATGTCTACTGGGACATCATGTTTCTCCATAGGTATATCGAAGTATAGTATTTGATACTCATGAACATTTGTTAGAACCGGTGTATCTTCGGAGACCTTGTTAAATGTTCTTAATATTGCGTATTCAAGATCTGAGAAACCTCCTCCTTTACCTAATCTAGCACCTTTTAAATTAACTGCTACGGAACCGGCTATGAAAAGATCTATTTTAGGGAGATCCCATGGATCTACTTTTTCACCATATTTCATAAATCCTCTTATAGAAGCGGCTTCTCCTATCAAGGATCTATTGATTTTAGATGGGTCTAGTAGCACGAAGCCCTCTCTAAGTCTCGGGGAGGGGACAACCACCTTCTTGTTCTCTAAGAGAGCATATTTCCTTATGTATGTCTGTGGAGAGTCTGGGCTCACAGCTATCACAGAAGCTTTCTTGAATACATCCATTTCTGCAATTACTTGCGCAGTGTCTCTGGAGCCTTTGAAATTAGGTATTCTACCATACACAGGTAGTGGCCATTCAGCAACTCCTCTCTTATCAAGAGTCATCCAAGCAATTCTTCTGAGATCCTCTTTAATTTTCTTAATATTTCTCTCTTCGAGATTCATAACCAAATTTTAATATCTCTACCTCAAATAAATTATAGGCTTATGAAATGGTTTCTGAGAGCTGGATCAGGGATCTAGTCAATAAGATTAAGAGACTGAGAGAGCTTGGAGTAGATCCTTATAGAAAAGCATATAGATACGAGATCTCGGCGACTGCTGAGGAGATCAGGAGGAAATATTCTTTACTGGAACCTGGCTCCGAGACTAATGATCGTGTCTCGATAGCTGGTAGAGTGTGGCATATAAGAAGACATGGAGGAATTATCTTCGTAGATCTATATGATCATACTGGTAGAATACAAGTGGTTTTTAGAAAGAATCTATTGACTGATTATAAACTTGAGATATTAGATCTCGTGGACAAGGGAGATTTCATAGGTGTTAAGGGAAGAGTGATTAAGACAAAAACTGGTGAGGTATCTGTTTTAGTGGAGGATTTCGATATATTGTCTATCGCTTGGAGACCTATACCATTTCATGAATTCGGTGTCAAGGATCCTGAGCAGAGATACAGAGAGAGATATCTTGATATACTGCTTAACTCGAGGGTTAGGAAGGCTCTAGTGGATCTATACAGGATCGAGATGACTATGAGAAGAATACTTGATTCAAAGGGATTCGTAGAGATACATACACCAAAGCTACAACCAATATATGGTGGAGCATTGGCTAAGCCTTTCATAACAAAGATCAATGCTTTGGATCGAGAGGCGTATCTGAGTATAGCTCCTGAGACTTACTTAAAGAGACTCGTGGTAGCTGGGCTCGGAAGGGTCTACGAGATAGCAGTGTGCTTCAGAAACGAAGATATAGACACTACCCACTACCCCGAGTTTGTTCAGCTAGAGGCTTATAAAGCATTTGGAGACTGGACTGATATGATGGATCTCACCGAGGAACTCATCTCTGAATCTGTTAAAGAGATCTTTGGCGATTACAAAATCGAGATCAAGAGAGAAGGCGGTGAAGTAGAGGTGCTAGACTTCACGAGACCCTGGCCCAGGATCTCTCTTGAGGAGGCTATTGAGAGAATAGGTGGTGTGAAGGTGAGAGGTAAGACCTATGAGGAGATCCTTGAGTTAGCTAATGAATTAGGTGTAGATACCACAGATCCTAGGAGAGGAAAAGTTCTTGAGAAGATATTTGAGAAGACGGTTGAGAAGAAACTTAGGAACCCAACATTTATAACACTATTCCCACGAGACATATCTCCTTTAGCGAGACCTTATAGAGAAGATCCGAGATACGCGGAGAGATTTGAGGTATTTATAGCAGGGCTGGAGATAGGAAATGGATACTCAGAGCTTAATAACCCAGTGATACAGTACCTAGCCTTCAGAGAAGAGGAGGAGCTGAGAAAAAGAGTCGGTGGAGAAATAGAGGCTCACCCAATGGATAAAGACTTCATAAGAGCACTAGAATATGGTTTACCACCTACGGGAGGCGTTGGTATAGGTCTCTACCGACTTATAATGGTTCTCTCAGGACTACCCTCAATAAAAGATGTTATACCCTTCACATATGTGGTTCCCGACGAATTCAAGACACTAGCTGAATTATCTAGTGAATTAGTGGATCTATACAAGGATTTATATTACACCTCTTAGAGAACGAATATAACGTTTATTTTTATTTAAACCATATTGATACAATGGTGTGTATGAGAAAAACAAATCTAGTGTATATAGTAGTTGCATTATTGATCGTGTTAGTTGCCACATATGTATTGATCCATAAGCTGTTATATACAGAGATCACTTCTACGAATACTTTACAAACAGCAATTGAGAGGATCTCAAGTAGTGGATCAGCAACCTCCACCACAGGATCAAATATTCTGAGTTCTCCTCCAAACTCCATACCTAATGGAGTATATGAGTGGAGTTGGAGTGAGAAAGGTTTTGTGAGATTAGAGATCAGTGGTTCAGGACCCTATATACCTAAGAAAGATGGATATTACCTCTATTACTTCCACAATAATAAGTGTCCTCATTGTGTAGTTTTTGAACCAAGATTAGTAGATTATTTAAAGAGACCTGATACGATAAATTACTTTAGTAATAAATTAACAATTATTCTTATAGCATGCTCTTGGTTCACTTATGAGTGCTCAGATCCTACGGCACAAAAAACTTTTCAATCATTCAATGTGATGAGCAGTCCAACACTTCTTTTGATCAAGGTATCTAATGGATCTATTGTAAACATAATTGATATAACTCAAATATATGTAGAATTAATGCATCAAGGTAAGATCCCGCAAACAAACGAGATCGAGCCCCAATACGTTTTTCAGATAATTAAAGCAAATATTTAACTAAGGGGGTAGGAGCCGTTGAAAAAATATTTCGATAAATTACTTTTTGGAACCGCTGGAATACCCCTATCCACGCCGAAGAAGACTTCTGTCGCTGGTATTATCAGAGTAAGAGAACTTGGTCTAGACGCTATGGAGCTAGAATTTGTTAGAGGTGTTAAAATGAGTATTGAAACCGCTCAAGAAGTTAGGAAAGCCGCTGAAGAGAATAATGTGGTTCTCACTGTTCACGCGCCGTACTATATAAATCTTAATAGTGATGATCCTGCTAAGGTGAGAGAGAGTATTGATAGGATCCTTCAGTCAGCAAGGATCGGCTATATAGCAGGCGCGTTCTCAGTTGTTTTTCACTCAGGATACTATGGTAAAGATACTCCAGGTAAGGCTTATGCTAGAATTAAGAATAATATTAAGATAATAGTTGATTCATTGAGAAATGAGGGAATAGACATATGGGTGAGACCAGAGCTTATGGGGGGATTAGCCGAGTTCGGTGACTTAGAGGAAGTAATTTCTTTATCTGAGGAGATCGAGGGGGTTCTGCCAGCAATTGATTTCGCGCATCTTCACGCGAGAAGTATTGGGAAGTATAATAGTTATGAAGAAATCGTGTCTGTACTAGAGCTTATTGAGAGAAGACTGGGTAGAGAGGCTCTTAGAACCTCTCATATACATATGTCAGGGATCGAGTATGGGAGAAGAGGGGAGTCGAAGCATCTGAATCTAGAAGAATCAGATCTTAATTACAGAGAGATCCTGAGAGCATTAAAAGACTTTAAGGTAGCTGGTGTAGTTATCTCTGAGTCTCCTAATATTGAGGAGGACGCTCTTCTCATGAAGAGAGTTTATGAGGAATTATAATTTAGAGATCCATGTAGTAAATATATGATCTCCAGCTCCATCTACCCAAAGACTCGATTTTCTCAATAAAATTATTATCATACACATCCTCTCTGAGCCAAACAATAATCTCTGGGGAATCTTCACTTAGCGAGATCTCAGAGATACACGAGATAATCCTTAGAAGATCCATGTCTCCTCTATCCACAAATATAATGCCTAGAGAATTCCTGCAATTATTCTCGGGGATCCATGAGCAACCAGAGAATGATATAGCATAGGTACTCTTAAGATCTCCGCATACATATAATTCATACTTGAGTTTATCTATAACATAGCTATTTAATCCCCAAACACCTCCTCCAGGAGAGAGCGGTAGAAGCGGATATTCTCTAATCAGATTCCGAAGAATCATGTCTTTATCATCGTCATGTAAATAGATTATGTTTTTAGTGAATGTGTAGAACACGCTGGTGTATTTATGAGAGAAGCCTATAGAAACTAATTGAAGAATTCTTCTCATACCCAATGATTCACTTATTTTATGAACTGGTGTATTATACTTAGAAGTTAATAGAGCTACTTTTCTAAATCCTCTCTCTTTTGCTTCTTCAATAAGTTTTTCTGTCATAAATCTACCAATACCTTTTCTTCTCATATCACTTCTAACTCTCGCACCCATTAACCAAGCCAAACTATCTACGGGATATATAATGCCTATAGCCTCTATTTTTCCACCCACATCTACACCATATGCTAATCCACGATAAATCATATTCTCCAGAAAACCTTCTCTTCGCAGATAATCTCTTTCATCCAGCCAAGAATATATGTATTGTAAATCCCCCCACGTAATTTTTCTAAAACGCTTCTCCATAGAGTATCCACTAAATAGATAGATTAATCAGGAGTAATAAGACAGAATATTGAACAGTTCCTAGATTCAGGTTGATTATTTAATCTCGCATAATCCGTGGGTCACTACATTAAACTACCTACATGATCTCTTGAAATACACAAACATTAATTACATAATAATTTTGTTATTTTATTATCCACGAGAGACAAACTTAGATCAATACGGAGAACATATTTAAGCAACACCATCTAGAGATCTTAAGTGGTGGATTAATACGAAAATATTTCTTGGTTTAGAAGATTATTTAAAACAAGATCCTGATCATGAGAAATTAAGCGAGTTATTAAATAATTCCTTTGATAAAGATCCTGTAGATATAGATTTTATTAGAAGAGCTTTATTTGAGGATCCTAACTTAGGAGATGGGTTAGTAATTTCGCTTTATGATAATGAAGATCTATGTGGTTTCGCTCAAGCTGTTTCAATGACTAAAGATCCTACTAATCCTCCTGAGATCTATAGAGAAACCTTATTTGTTAAAATAATTGTTGTGAGAAAAGATCTTGATAAAGCCACTATAAAAGATCTTTTTACAAAAATTATTTATGAAATAGAGAATTTTGCTGTCAAGAAAGATCTCAGGAGGATTAGGGTCGGCGGTTACCCTATATGGTACATATTCCCGGGGATAGAGATCAATTACGACCTATATATTTCGATACTAGAAGATCTAAATTATAAAAAAATAAGTGAATACGTTAACTATGAAATAGATTTAGCTGAATTCTACCTTCCTGAGAGAGTAAAAATACTCGAGAAAAAAATAATTTATAATAACATATTCATTAGAAACATTCGATGGGAAGAACTTGATTTAGTCAGTGAGTGGATTAGAAATCACTTTGGTGTTATATGGTCCAGAGAGATAAGACTTGCTTCATTAAGAAATAAACCATCGATTCTAATTGCTGAGAACACAACAAACAAAGAGATCTTGGGCTTCTCTGCTTATTCAACGTTAGTAAAAAATAGATTCGGCCCGATCGGTGTAGTGGAAAAATATAGGAGATTAGGGATCGGAACTGTACTCCTTTACAAATCTCTTCAAGAAATGAAGAATATCGGTGTAAGAATAGCCGAAATTCCCTGGACTAATCATTTATTCTTCTACTCACATTTACCAGGTGTTAGAAGACTACGACACTTCATAATTCTAGAAAAAGTATTAAAATAAAAAATTTGTGGATATAGAAAAATTTTAGGAGTAAATAATTACGTAAAATATCGCATATATATCAGCATATAAATTGGGATCCATAAAATAATACGTGTATAACTATGAGGATTTTCCCAAGAAATCCTCAACGTACTTACTAAGGTGATGATATATGGCATGGGATTATGTAAATAGGTACAAAAATTTAATAGATGAAATCATTAGTAGAATATTAACCGAGGAAAAGAATAGTTTAGAGAAAGCATCCGAGGAATTAGCCTCTGCAATCATAAAAGAGAAAATGATATATGTTCTTGGGACAGGGCACTCAATGCTTATAGCAATTGAAATGTTTCATAGAGCTGGTGGTTTAGCTAGGATCTATCCAATGCTTGATCCTGTGCTAGGAGGTTTCTCAGGAGCTCTTAAATCATCTATGACTGAGAAATTATCTGGATACGCTGACGTACTTATTGAATATTATGGTGTTTCTGAGGGAGATATTCTTATAGCAATATCTAACTCAGGTAAAAACGCTGTTCCTGTGGAAGCCTCAGTACTGGCTAGAGAGAGAGGTGCCAGGGTTATTGCTGTAACATCTGTCGAGTACTCCAAGAGGTTAAAGCCCGCTAATAGATTTGGTAAGAAATTGTATGAGGTGGCTGATGTAGTTATTGATAATAAGGTTCCTGAAGGAGATGCTTCAATAGAGATACCTGAATTAGGTGGAAGAAGAGTTGCGCCTGTATCAACTATAGTTAACTCATTCATTATTCACTCACTAGAGATCTTAACAATTGAGAAACTTATTAAAAGCGGTTATGAACCTGAGATCTGGGTAAGCGTTAATGTTCCTGAAGGTGAGAAACTGAATAAATCCTTAGTAGATAAATACTCTAGATTAATTAAGCACTTGTGATTTTTAGCCACTTAGGTATTCTCCTGGGAACTCTGCCAAATACTTTACTCATAGCCTCCTCAGTCAAGGGAGGATCATATAAGCCGGCACTTTGAACACGTCTTGAATAAATCTCCCTATCTTGCTCTAGTGCTGAGGATAAGGTCTCCAAAAATGATAGTATCGGTGAGATTTCCGTGCGAAGCTTTATATTAGTTAATTTACTCCTCAGATCCTTAATCATACCCCTGATCTTATCAACGTCTCCTCTAGACGGCTCATAATCAGCTTCAGGATCTAGCACGCTAGATCTATTTAATCTAGTGAATATCTTTAAGGAGTCCCACACCTCCTCATTAGCTATTAACTCAATTGCTTTATCAAGATCTTTCTCACTTGGTTTATGTCCCTTAGCTAATCTAGCAATTGTGTACAGAGGGATCTTAGATGCCTCGGCTTGGTTCATTGGATTAGACATGTAGACAGATACTCGACTGAATATCTCAGGATCTCTCCCTTTAATATAGTCTAGATGAAGTCTCTGAACTCCTCTCACAACAAAGAAATCATTAACCGGATAATTATCCCATATAGACGGGTATCTTCCACACACCTCTCTAAAGTACTCAATATCCTCAAGAGTTATTGTTGGTGAGACAACATATCTACCTGTCCACACAATCTCAATATCTTTCTCCAAGATCTCTCCTAATTCTCTTAGGTAATTCTTCTCATATCCCCAGTAAAATGTTGGGACAAAAATAATTTTGTCCGGGGAGAGCTCGTAGTATACTTTATTAACTAACTTCGCCTGTGCCTCCGCCAGGCTCTTGAAGCCTTCTCCTCTTAACTCTGGTGGTATATCGTCTAAGAATACTCCCAAGACCCTCACACCAAGATCCATGAATAGCTCCAGTTTCCTCACTAGGATATCAATATCAGTTTTTGAAGAGTAGTTTATGTCTAGACCAGGTGATATAGCGTAAGAGAATATTACACCGTATCTATTAGATGCATCAATTAATCTTGAGAACTCCTCCATGTAGCTAGTAGGATAAGGATTTCTCCAAAAAATCCTGTGATAAGGATCGTCTTTAGGAGCGTAGACATATAGATTCATACCAACTCTACCCATGAAAAAGATCATTGATAAACGATCAATGAAGTCCCATGGAGATCCGTAGAAACCTTCCACCACACCGATTAACATATTAATTCGCCATTTATTTTACAGATAAATCATCTATTAACATTTTAACATTAAATGAGGTCAGCAATAGATTTTTGGAAAAAGGTGAGTTCTTCAAGTGATTCTAGGGTTTCACAGATATACTCTCTCTAGGTTTACCAGGTTCACCATAGTATATCTCTACAGACTCAATAATCTCAGGTGGGTAAAACTCAATCTCAATTAATTCTCCCGGAGACAAATTCTTTCCCACATATATAGTCTCCTTAGAATATTTTTTACCAAACTCTGTTCTAAGGCTCTCCTCTACTGATGTTCTGGATGACATGATTGTGTAACTATAATTTATTGCTACAGAGACTATCTCTAGCGTCTTCTCAGAAACATTCTTTATTGATACTCCTCTCTTCGTTTTCTCAACTTTAAAGTATTTTGGTTCAGCAGACATAGTTAACCCTCATAATCTATTCTTCTCCATCAATAATATTGATTATGAGTAAAGTATCATAATTTATGTTAATAGCAATAGCATTATAAGCTTAGTAATAGTAAAAGTATATAGACTTCAGGAGAGGAGATATGTCTTCGAGAGTGAGGATCTCGGGTAGAGAGAAGTGGAAATATAAAAAGTGGTATAGAGTTATTGCTCCACCACTCTTTGGAGAAATTGAGATAGGCACTATACCAGGTGATGAGGATTGGAAAGTTATTGGTAGAACTATTGAGGTTCCTCTATATGATATTACTGGTGACATATCTCAGCTACACATAAGATTCAAGTTCCAGATAACTAGTGTTGATGGGGATAGAGCATTGACTAGCTTTAAGATGATGGAGATAGCAAGAGATTATCTAAGAAGCTTAACAAGGCGAAAAACTAGTAAGGTTGCTGGAATAATTAACTTAGTCACTAAAGACGGATACAAGATCAGGGTTACCGGAGTAGTGTTTACCACATATAAGTGCAAAACTTCTCAGAAGAAACTTATTAGAAAAAAGATCTTTGAGATCCTAGAGAAAGAAGCCTCAGAGAAAACTTTAGATGAATTTATTAAAGCTTCGCTTGGAGAGATCCAGAATCTTATTTTCCAAGAGGCTAAAAAGATCTATCCTATAAGAAAAGTTGAGATCGCTAAAATCAAATTATTATCAACTCCGCCGAGAACTCAGAAAGAGACAAAGACAGAAACATCAGTTGAAGCAGTAGCGCAATAAGAGAAAAACACTTTTAATTACCCTTTAATATTACTACGACTCATTTTAGACATATTAGCGCTATTCTTAAGAGATCTTCTTCATACAGTCTTCTAAGCTTGGGACATCGATTAATTAAGTCGCTAAAATACTTATCCATATGGTGCTTCACGTGATTTGGAAACTGCTTGGTGTACCCAGGTTTCGAGTTATTAAAAGACCTTCTCCACTCGAGGAGCTAAGTGTTTTAGGAAGAGAATTAGGTGTTAAGTTATTTATAAAGAGAGATGATCTTTTGGAAC
>JBMFLZ010000006.1:0-3347 GCA_049970935.1 Sulfolobales archaeon
GTAGAGGGTTAGTATGAGCCTGAGTAAGAAAGTATCTCTAGGTAAAGATGAATTCATTAAAGAAGTAGTAGAGATCGTGGAGAAAGCTCAGAGAAAAAATATTTTCTTGAGGATCCTAGGTGCAGTAGCAATATATATCCACTCCATGGATAAACCTGACGCTCTGAGAATATATGATCAGCTAAAGAGATTCGAGAATGATGATACTTTATTCACTGATCTTGATCTAATCGGTTATAGTAAGCAGAGAAAAGATATAATTGATTTCTTCGAAAAGGAACTAAGATTCAAAACTGATCCTTATGTCAAGGCTTTATTTGGTGCAAAGAGACTAGTCTATTATCACCCTAATGATTATTATCACGTAGATATATTCTTTGACAAACTAGAATTTAGCCATGATATTTTCCTCGGAGATAGACCTGGTAAAGGAAGACTTGAGTTAGACTTTCCCACAATTACTCTAGCAGATCTTGTATTAGAAAAACTTCAAATTCATCAGATAAATAGAAAAGATCTTGTTGATCTAGCGGTTCTCTTCTACGGACATAAATTATGTAGCGAATCTAACGAAGAGAAAGATTGTATAGACGATGACTACATAGCTACAGTATTATCTAATGATTGGGGTTTTTGGTATGATGCACAAATAAATCTCGAAAAATTAAATTATTTCATAAGAAATCATGTGTTCATAATAGGCGAAGAAAAAAGCATAAGCATCATTGAGAGAATAAATAAGTTAAAGAAGATCATTGATGAGAAACCTAAAAGTAAAGAATGGATCAAGAGATCAAAGATTGGAACTTCAAAACCATGGTATAGAGTAGTTGAAGAAATAGAGAGATAACTTAAGTGATAATTCACTAGATTTCTTTAATTCTTGTTTTTCGAATTTTTCCTTGGTGTACTAATATAACTCTTCCACTTAGTGATGTAATGAAACTAATTATCGATAATATGAAGAGAACCGGGAATCCTGTGGGTATAAAAGCTGAGAAATGTATTTCTTGGGCAAAGGATCTGAGTATTCCAAGAGGAGGAAATAGCATATTATATACATCATGTATGTATCAAATGATACCTTATATAAAAGTTCTTGTAGAACAACTCGAGAAAAGTGAGCACATAGGTCTCTCATCAGTAGCAGTGAAAATGGGTTCATTTTTTGCAAGATTCATAGATCCATATAGCATACTTAAACCCTCCGAGGCGGAGGTGACGAGAAGTTCCTCGATCATTAGAAAAATATATGAGACTTTGAAGAGAATTGATTCTTCGATAGGCTACTTATATGAAGAAGAGCCCTATAGTGGTGCTCTTCTACACGAGTTAGGTCTCGAGGACTACTTCATCGATCACGCCAGAAAAGTTGTGGAGATCTTTAAGAGATACGGTGTTAAGAAGATATATACTATTGATCCTCACACACATCACATTCTAAAATTCGTGTACCCTATGTACGTGGATGATTTTGATTTTGAGATTATTCATTATTTTGAGGTTCTCGCCGATAATTTAGAAATAATCAAAAACTCTAATATTGAGAAAGAGGAGTATGTTATTCACGACCCCTGTTTACTGGTCAGATACGCTAATATAATAGATCAGCCACGAGCCATTTTGAATAAATTAGGTGTGAGATATAGGGAGCATCTAAGAAGTAGGAATAGAACGAGATGCTGTGGAGGTCCTATTGAGTCAATTGCACCCTCTATATCCGGATACATGGCTAGATATAGGTTAGAGGAGCTTTCAAAGATCTCTAATAAAATAATTGTTATGTGCCCGATCTGTTATGTGAGTCTTAGTCGAGTTGCTGATAAGTATAATGCTTCTATTAAGGATCTTGCTGAGTTTCTGGGGTGAATTAATATTATGGTCAGAGATTTAGAGAGAGAGCTACATAGAATACTGAGAGATGAAGCAACGAGACAACAATTTAATAGAATAGCTACTGAGTCTTCTGATAAGATCTGGGATCTCCTTAAAGAGAATCCTCATATCGTAAAGATCGCTGAGGAGGTAAGAAGAATTAAGGAAGAAAGTATTGAGAGACTAGAGGAGTTAATTGAGAAAGCAAAATCAAGTATTGAAAGAAATAAAGGTGTAGTGTATCTTGCTAAAGACGCTGAAGAGGCTAGAAAAATTATTGGAGATATAATAGGTTCCGATAGAATTATTGTGAAAGCTAAGAGTATGGCTACTGAAGAGATCGGGCTCAACGAATACTTGGAGAGTCTGGGTAAAGAGGTTTGGGAGACAGATCTTGGGATGTTCTTAGTGCAAATACTTAGAGAAAGACCATCGCACCCGATTGCTCCTGCTATTCATTTAACTAGAGAGAGAATTGTTGAGGGTCTAAGAAGAATAGGTATAAAGGTTTCTATTGATTCATCGCCCGAAGAGATTGCTTCTGCGGTAAGAGAATTTCTTAGGAAGAAGATATTTTCTGCAGATGTGGGTATATCAGGGGCTAATGCTCTAGCGGCGGACACGGGATCTATTGTGCTCGTGGAGAATGAGAGTAATATAAGACTCGTGACATCAGTTCCTAAGAAGCACATAGCCCTGGTGCCTGTCGACAAGATCGTTCCTACCTTAGAGGACGCTCTTAAAGTAGCGATTGTTCAGGCAGCCTACGACGGATTATATCCTCCTACTTATATTAGTGTCATAACTGGTCCTTCGTCAACAGCTGATATAGAACATAAGAGAGTTTACGGGGCTCAGGGTCCTAAGGAGCTTCATGTTGTTATGCTAGATAATGGCAGAATTAAAACTTCTAGGGATCAAGATTTTAAGCAGATTCTTAGATGCATTAGATGTGGAAGATGCGTCTTTGAGTGCCCTGTTTATCAAGCAATAGGGTATGGATATGGATATAAGAATTTTAATGGTCCAATGGGTGTTGTATGGCTATATGTGCTAGGCTACAGAGAAGAAGCAGGTTACTTAAGCACGTTATGTACACATGCAGGAAACTGCAGAGAGGTGTGTCCAGTAAAAATAGATCTTCCTTATCTCATTAATAAAATAAAGAGAGATTATATCAGGAGAATCGTTTCAGGGTAGAGGTACTATTTAAAATATTTCTCATGGCCAAAACAATGCCTGGAATATCTATTCTCGCTGGACACGCCTGAACACATGCCGCGCAGAGAACACAGGTGAATATGTATTCAAGAGTTTTTTTAGTAACTATCTTCGAGTTAATATAGAGATTAGCTACCCTCACTCTCCCTCTAGGTCCATAACCTCTGTCATATAGTATATCAAGTGTTGGACACTCATATTCACAGAAACCGCAGAATACGCATTTGGAAACTTCTCTTCTGATGAATTCG
>JBMFLZ010000006.1:3446-52392 GCA_049970935.1 Sulfolobales archaeon
GCCTGGGTTAAGAATATTTGCAGGATCGAATATTCTCTTGAGATTCTTCATTAGATCAATGGTGTGCTCAGATTCTCTATATCTAAATTCCTCTAATAAGAATTCTATTTTCATAGTGCCTATACCATGCTCAGCACTTATACTGCCACCTAGTTTAACAGCCTCCATAACTATTTCTCTCGCTATTTTCATAACAAGATCTCTATCCCTAGGATCATCTAAATCACCCTCTAACTTCGGGTGGAGATTTCCATCGCCTAGATGACCTCCGATCTCTATATCTCGCTTATATTTCTCTCTAGTTTTCTCAACAAATTCAACGTATTCTGGTATCTTAGATATAGGAACTACTATGTCCTCTGTTATTATGTACTTCATTTTCCTGGTCTTTAGCGTGGATGGATACATAGATCTTCTCAAGAAGTATATTTTATCAAAATCTTTCTCGTGATCTTCTGCAATCACATAGTTCTTCACACGGTTATCCCCTAGGATCTTTTCTAGATCTTTTTTCACAAGATCTGTATTTGTGTATCTATCGAGTTCAAGATCTATTATAAACGCGTGTCCCTCACCAAATGATATTCCTGTGGTCTCATAGATTTTTCTAATTATTCTATCCGATAGATACTCTGATATGAGAGGAACACCAAAAACTTCTCTGATTCTCAGGAAAACTTCGTAACCCTCTATAAATTTCTCTGTGAAATAGAGGGTTCTTATGATCTTTCTAGGCTTTGGCCAGAGTTTAAGTGTCGCTGAAGTTATGATCCCTAATGTCCCCTCGGACCCCACGAGCAGTTTTGTTATATCATATCCTTGTCTACACTTGATAGTTCTACAACCTACTCTATGTACTCTCCCTAAACCATCTACAAACTCAAGTGCTAGAACCCATTCTCTCATTGTACCGTATCTGGCCCCTCTCAACCCGCCGGCTCCACTAGCTATTGCGCCACCTACCGTGGCTGCTCTAGCAGAAGCTGGATCTACTGGAAAGAATAGTTCTGTCTTCTCTATACTAAGAAGATCGTTTAGCTCATCAATTCTCACACCTGGCTCCACAATAACGTATCTATCTACTTTGGATAATTCAATGATCCTCTTCATGAAGCCTGTGTAAAGTATTACTCCTTTATCAAGGATCGTTAATTGGTTAAGTGAGGAGAGACTTACCACACTTGATCCGAGAGCTAAACTCGTTGAGGATCCTTGAGGAATCAACGGGATCTTATTTTTGTAGCAGAATTTTACTACCTCAACAACTTCCCTGGGATCTCGAGGCATCGCAACCACGAATTTCTCTGAGAGATCCTTTGGAATAATAGGGAAAGAAACAGCATCAGTCGAGTATAAGCCGAGAGTCACGGGGTCTCTGGAGACCCTCTCTTCTCCAAGGATCTTGGAAAGACCTTTATATATTTCATTTATATTCGTAAAAACACCTCTACTCTATAGAGTCTATTCTCGGAGATTTATAAGCTTAGCCACATAAATCATATATGACGAGTGGTGGATGAGGATGAGCAAAGCGCCATCCTACATAAGGTTCAGGACACCTCCCGAGATAGCTGAGAAAGCCTATGAATTAGTCAATAAAGCTAGGACAACTGGTGGAAAAATAAAGAAGGGTGTTAATGAGACTACTAAAGCTGTTGAGAGAGGAGAGGCAAAATTAGTTATTATCGCTGAGGATGTGAATCCTCCGGAAGTAGTTCTTCATTTACCATATCTATGCGATGAGAAGAAAGTACCATACTTATACGTCCCTAGCAAAGCTAGACTTGGTCAAGCCGCAGGCATACAAGTAGCTGCATCATCAGTCGCTGTAATAGACCCGGGCGCTGCAAAGGATCTTTTAAATGAGCTGATCAAAGCATTTAATGAACTCAAAACAAAGGGCTGAGCTAAAGTAAGAGAATTTTTAGTGAGTAGAAAAATATTTCTTTTTTCCCAATATATTTCTCAGGGTCTGATTAATTGAGTGTTAAGCTTATTTTAAGAAGTATAGTTTTTTCCCAAGTTATGGTTCTGATCTATTCAACAATTCTATTATTCTTTCCACAGTACTATGGGTACGTGATACTTCTCATAATAGCAACATTTTTTGCTTACTCAATCTTCACGAGTATTAAGAGAGCTAGAGTAGGTTCTGTAGAGGATCTCGAGTATGTTAATAGTGGAAGAGTCATTGTCAAAGCTCAGCAGAGCAAGATCATTGAGTTAATGAATAAAGACGATAAATTAATGAATGATATGAGACCACAAATGACTTTTATGAGTATTTCTCTCATAAATCTACCAGTGACCTTCGGAATATACTATGGGTATATTTGGTTCGTAATGCCATTCTTCAGCCACAGCGGGAATCTCTTAGTAACATTCTTAGGCTATGTATTAATGTTCGAAATTCTCTTCATGGCGCCGTGGATTATTAATAGGTTAATACTAAGAGGTAAAGAGATTAGAATGATTCAGATACCTCGAGACTACATAATCACATCTAAGGGAGTAAGGGCGACAGGACTTCTCATAAAATTCCCTATTGAGAACCCTACCTATAGTTTCAAATGTAGTAAGAGAAGAAGATTTATCGATATAGAGTCTCAACCACAGATCCAGGCTATTACAGGTGCTAAGATAATTACTGTGTACAGACTATATATGCCTGAGCAAGATCTTTTGAAAACCGTGGAGGCTCTCAGTAAATACAGCAACATATCTCTATCCTGCGACCGTGACTAGATATGATTAAAAAAGATCCTAAGATCCCTGGAGGAAAAATTAAGGAAGAGAAAAGATATTTTGACACAGATCTTCTTGAGACTGTAGAGAGTGTATTCGATAGAGCTACAATAGCAACTATTTTACAGCTAATAAGAACAAAATGTTTAAAGAATCTGAAGGGTGTCGTGTCCAGCGGTAAAGAGGCTAGGGTTTACTGGGGCATTGATTATGAAAACAAGGATGTTGCTGTTAAAATATACTATACACTGACCTCTGAGTTCAAGAAATCTATATGGAAGTATCTGGCGGGAGACCCTAGATATGAGGAGTATAGAGGAATGAATTGGAAGAAGCTAATATATATGTGGACATCTAAGGAGTTTAATAATCTCTCTCGAATGTATAAAGCTGAGGTTAGAGTGCCGAGACCAATTTGTAAGAGAAATAATGTTCTTGTAATGGAATTCATAGGATCAAACGGTGTGAGAGCACCTCTTCTGAAGGAGGCGTATGATGAGGGGATCCTTGATAAAAATTCTCTGGAGAGAATATATGAGGAAGTAATAGAGCAATTAAAGAAAATAGTGATAAGAGCAAGACTTGTTCACGCTGATTTGAGTGAATATAATATAATGATATATAATGATAAGCCATATATAATAGATGTTTCCCAGGCACTTCCTATAGATCATCCAAATGCTCTAGAGTTCCTCAGACGTGATGTAGAAAATATATCAAATTTCTTTAGGGAAGCAGGTTTAGAGGTAATTGATCCCGAGGACCTACTTCGAGAATTGGTGAGTTAAAAAAGAAAAATAGTTTAAGTATGAGAGATTTAGAAAGCATCAAGAGGATTTAGGTGTATTTGTTTGTGGTGGCGGGGGCGCTAAATGAGAATATGCGACATTATATGCCTCAAATAGCCATAGAAGACCTGCTATAATTGCTACTATAGCGAATATTCTTAAGATCCATGTGTTCCTGAGATGAGTAGCTGGTACCGAGAGTATTGATGCTACACCAAGAGCCGCGAATATGGTAGCTGAGAAATCAGGTGTTTTAGTAAGTCTATATGAAGCAATTGAATAAGCCACATCAAATAAGTAGATCCCGAAGAGTAGTGCGCCATAGGATAACACCCTTAGATCAACTTTTCTAATCAATGCTATAGAAATTGCTACAAGCATAATTCCTCCTAGAGCTGATGCACCACTAAACAAAACATTATATACCTCACCAGACATCGGGAAAGGCCATATAATTCCTATAGCTAATCCACTAACAAATAAGAACAATCCTATTAGGAGTAGTAGAAATGCCGATGCCCCCAAGAAAACTTCCATTGTTTCCATCATCTGCTACACCACTGTTTATTTTTGATTTAAGTGCTGATACACCTATTACCACTGAGGCCATACTAGCACTCCAGATCATTGAGTCTAACCAATCATAAGCTGGAGTCGTCATAGACGCACTCTCTCCACAATAAATTTATTGATTCGAGATAATATATTACATTAATTACAAATAATTAATTATAATTGATTTTAATTAAGTATAATTAATCTAAATTAAGACACGAAGATATGATTAACCAAGATCTGTATTCCAATATAACTGTGAATCGAGACCTGTTACTGAAAATATCTAAAGTTGCGAGATCCCGTGGATTGACTCTTACCTCCTATATAAGCACTTTGCTTAGGAGAGCATATGAATTATCTCAACATAGTTATTGTCCACTTGATCTAATGTTATTCTTGAAATTATATAAGGCTTTGATACCCATGGATCCTGTCCCAAAACCCTTGAGTCTATTAATGAAGATCCTGAATAAAGTCGATGTCACTAATTATCTTGATGACGTGAGAGAGATAGGCAGAAAAATTGGTGCTCATTTGGAGGAGTACACGGATCTTAGTGAGCTCATGGATAGTCTATACGTGTTAAGAGAAGTTAATATAGTTAAGGAAATACGCATTGAAAACCAAGGAATTAACTATAGAATAATTTTCGTTGGTTCTATGGGCTCCGATAAGGGAGCTGTTCTTATTAAAGAGTTTATAGAAGGCTTCTTTTCATCTCTAGAGATCAGAGATTATAAGATTAACATTAACGAAAATATTGTGGATATTCACTTTAGTCTACCCAAAGAACTCGAGTTATTTAAAGAGGAAGCAGAATCCCTTAAGGAATTAAATAATTAACTTTTTTCTTGAGAAGCACATTCTAATTCCCTTATTCTTTTAACAAGTTTTACCGCAGCCTCAACAGCCCTTCTGGAGTACTCCTCAGCTCTCTCTAGAGCCTGCATTCTCGTAGCGCCAGGACCTATCACTCCTAGTGTTACTGGCACACCGAACTCCACTGATAAATCAAGGATTTTTCTAGCTGCTTGATGAGCGACTACTTCATCGTGCTCTGTTTCTCCTTCTATAACTGCTCCAAGTGTTACTACGGCATCAATGTCTTTCTTGCTAGATAATAATTTCTTTACTAGGATAGGTATATCGAATGTGCCGGGGCTTTTAGCCACATAAACTATCTTAGCCCCTAGAAATGTTGCATGTTCTTGAGCTTTCTCAAGCATTATCCTAGTTATGTCATAATTAAATTCTGAGACTACGATTGCTAATTTTATTTCCTCACCACATTTTGTCTCTGTCATTTAGACACCATAGTATCTTCTATGTTGCGGAATATATAGATGTTTCTAGAAGACCCTAATTATTCCCAATATTGATAGTGTTAGTATAATAATTACGAAGAGTGTAAATAATGAAAATTTCTTGTCTCTATGATACATGAACCATATGAAAGATGTGATTGCTCTGATGTAGGGGGTTAATATAAGAATTATTAAACCAATTGATAAAAGCTTCTGATACATACTCATTCTAGGCACTGCCTCAATCCAAGAGATCAGATTCGTGTATCTAAATTCAATACCAAGATCTATGCGGGATCCCTCTAAGATCAGGTATAGAGATAAGCCTACTACAAGGAAAACCAGACTCAGCAATACCCCCGTAATTAGAATTATACTAAGGAGTATCTCTAGATCCATAGAGCAGAGACACCTTTATACAGCATTTGAGCAATTATGTATATAGTTATTGCTATGGAGAGAACTCTCACGCTACTAATCCTTATATGTGGAAGGATCTTAGAGCCTACCAAGCTTCCTAAGGTTGTTCCAAGAGCCATTGTACCAGCGATGACAGGATTCACGTATCCTGAGGATATGTAAACAGTTGTTGCTGCTAAACCAGTCATTCCTATAATGAAATTAGATGTTGTACTAGCTACTTTAGTGGGGAGTCCAAGAATTGATTCTTGTATAGAGGTTTTGAAAGCTCCCGCTCCTATTCCCAAGGAACCTGCGGCTACTCCTGCCACGATCATCATTGGACCTCCTATGTGTGCTCTCTTAACTACATATTTTATTGTTCTCTTCTCGGAGTGATCATAGTACTCCCCATATATATTTAACCATCTCGAGAATCTATCAATGAAATAATTCAAGTTCTCGTGAGAGCTATCTGCTTTTTTTCTCTCAAGATAAGAGTAGAGATTCATGGCTATGAGAAAGATCGCAAAGAAGAAATATAGTATTACTGATGGTGTCACAAGCGTGATTGTTGCCCCAATTATGCCTCCTACTATAGTAAACATCTCTAGATACATAGCTGCCCTAGGGTTAGTTATTCTATCTCTAACATACGCTGCGGAAGAACCTGCTGAGGTGGCTATTACAGAGATCATTGCATTAGCTATTGAGTGCTTAATTGGGAATCCTAAACCTACTAGTATCGGGGTCATTATTGAGGCTCCACCTAAACCCGTTAAGCTACCTAGTAAACCAGCGAAGAATGCTACTACCAAGATCGTGTATATATTCAGTAGCTCCAATAATCTGTACCAATCTTCAGTGATATTTCTCAGCAATATATTTTTTAGGATTTTCATAAGATTTTTTCTGGTATACGAAAAATGATTTTATCAGACTTTGATCTAAGATCTTATCTCAGTACCGGGAGATTAAAAGTAGATCCTCTAGATCCTGTGATAATAAGAGAAAATGGATTAGATCTGAGACTAGGAGATTACTACTGCGAGCTACTTGAGACAGACGATGTCCTTGATCCATACACTGAGTGGGACCCTGATAAATTCTTTAGGTGTGAGAGATCTAAGGAATATATCCTTATGCCCAAGAAGAAGTATTTGCTGCATACACTAGAGTATATCTCTCTACCACCTGAGTTAGTAGGTATAGTAGAGCTCAGATCTACACTAGCAAGATTAGGTCTCTTGATTCCTCCCACAGTAGTTGATGGAGGTTTCGAGGGTCAATTAACAATTGAGGTACACTCATCATCTTTCCCAGTTAAATTAAGATATGGGACAAGATTTCTTCATCTTATTCTTATGAAGACCACGACACCTATCGAGAAACCTTATAGCGGGAGGTACCAGGGTCAGAGATTAGTTATGCTACCTAAGAGACCTCTTGAATATCCATAAAATCTTTTAGGTACAAGAGTTTTTTCATAACTTATTGATTATACATTCTTGTTTACTTGTTTCTCTTATGTTAACTATTCTACCATCTCTGATCTCATAGATCTTATTAGTGCAATTAGCTATCTCAGGATCATGAGTGACAATAACTATAGTCATTCCATATTTATTGAGATTCAAGAAGGTCTCCATAATATTCTTTGCTGAGGCTCTATCAAGATTTCCAGTGGGCTCATCAGCTAATAGAAGATCTGGTTCACCTACAATAGCTCTCGCAATAGCAACTCTCTGTTGCTGACCTCCTGATAATTGATTCGGTTTTTTATAGAGCCATGAGATATCGCCAGAGGCTAGTTTCAAGGCTTTAAGCACCATCTCGTATCTCCTCTCCTTAGGAATCATTCTTGGTATAAGAGGCATCTCAATGTTCTCGTAGACAGTTAATCTATTAATTAAATTAAAGAATTGAAATACAAAACCAATGCTTCTATTTCTTAATTTAGCGATCTCGTTATCACTTAGCTCAGAGATCCTGAATCCTTTAAACCACACTTCTCCCGAGGTTGGTTTATCAAGTAAACCAGCTATATTAAGAAGAGTTGTTTTACCTGATCCTGATGGGCCCATGATAGATATTATCTCTCCTCTTCTTACGGTGAGATTTACTCCATTAAGAGCTCTAGTTACTATATTACTACTAACATATTCTTTGTATACGTCCTTGAGAACTAATAATTCTTCTGACATAAAATTAGCCTCTCGCGGGTTCTGAGTGTTTATGCACTATACTACTATTGGATATATCTGAAACTCCTATTGATCTACTGATCTTGATAGAGCTTCACTCTCTACTTAGATATGATGTAAACAAGCTCATAAATATCTCTATAAACTAAATTGGCACTCAGATATAAGGATCTTATAAATTTTCTCTGAGAATATCTATACCTTTATTCCTTAAGTATAATTTTTTTATTATAAATTTTTCTTATATTTAAATATGGATTTAAGTACGAAATTTTTATTTGAATATTTGTTAAAAAATATAAAATTTACAGAAAAAATTTAAATAGGATACTTAAGTAATTAATAATGGAATAAGGTGATTTTATTGAATTCAAGCAATGATAGTGTCAATCTAAGCAGAAGAGAATTTATTAAAACAATTACTGCCTTAGGCTTAGCAGGAGCTCTAGTAGGTGGATTCTCTTCATCAATTGTTGCACAGAGAAGTGGTGTTTCTAGAGGGGAGGGGTCATTACTTCTTCAGGAGGCGAGTGTAAGAGAGTTCTATAGTATATGTGGGGCTTGTGGCGCTGGTTGTGGTATAAAGGTTGGTGTTGATAGCAAAGGTAATCTACTATATGTGACTGCTAATCCTAATCATCCTCAGCGCAGTATTTGTGGTAGAGGATCCGCTGGTAAGTGGCTGTGGAACCATCCGCTAAGAATTAAGAAGCCTCTTAAAAGAGTGGGTTCTAGGGGAGAAGGAAAGTTTATTGAGATTTCCTGGGAGCAAGCTCTAGATGAGATTGCTTCAAAGCTGAGGGAGATTATCGATAAATATGGTGCTAGGTCAGTTGTTATCACTAGACACGATATTAGGATGTGGAGTCCTCTCTTCGGCTTCTTACTAGGCACACCAAATTTTGATATTGGACATGAAGCCACATGCCACAACCCCGGCACCGCCGCCAGGAAGTGGGTGCTTGGAGCTGGTGGCCCTACATCGGTTGATCCTGATTACGAAAATGCTCGCTATATGCTCTTCATAGGCAGAACACCTGCCACAGCTTCTATGGGGGCATTGAATAGAGTTATGAAGAGTAAGAGCTTGGGTTCAAAAATTGTTGTTGTTGATCCTAGGATGCCTGAGATAGGTTATGCTAATACAGAGTGGATACCAATTATACCAGGAACAGACACGGCATTTGTTCTCTCTCTAATATACGTAATTATAACTGAGAAACTATACGATGAGCTCTTCTTAAAGAACTATACTAATGCACCATTTCTTATTAAACCAGATAAAAAACCGTTAACAGAAGCAGATCTGAAGGAGGGCGGTGATTCAAAGAAGTATATTGTTTACGACAAGAATACCTCAAGTCTAAAACCATATAATGAAAAGAATATTGATCCAGATCTTGAATATAGTGGCGAGATCACGTTAAAAGACGGATCAAAGATTCCTGTGAAGACAGCTTTTCTATTACTTAAGGAGAGAGCCTCTAAATATCCTCCTCAAGAAGCAGAAAAAATAACAGGTATTCCCGCAGACACAATAACTAGAGTAGCAAGAGAATTCGCATTAGCGAAGGGAGTCGCTGATGATACTTGGTATGCCGCCAAAAACGGTAATGAAACCGATCTCGTCAGAGCAATACTTATACTAAATGCTTTAGTGGGGAATATCGACAAGAGAGGAGGTCTATGCTTCGCAGAGTCTCCAAAATTCCCGGATGTATGCTGGATCGCTACAGACGGATACGTCCAAACTATTCTCGGCGTGAAATTTGAGTCTGAGGCTACTAAGTATCCCAGGATTGACAAATACTTCTACCCAGAGACTGTCTCCACATTTAATGCTATCATAAATGCAGTGTTAGAGGAGAAGCCTTATCCCGTGAAGGCTCTCATCGTTCTTGGAACAACAATATTTAATAGAGATATTGATCTGGAGAAGATAAAGAAAGTGCTTGAGAAATTAGAGTTAATAGTTGTAATGGACTTTTTGCCTCAGGACATAGTTGATTGGGCTGATTATGTTCTCCCCACAAGAATATATCTCGAGAAAGAAGAGATCACGGCTGTTAAATGGACGCTTCACGCCGCAGTACAAATGTCCACAGGTCATGTCGAGCCTCCCCCAGGTGTGGATGCTCGAGATGAGCTATGGATCTTCATGGAAATTCTTAGGAGAATATATCCTGACAGAGCTGCCTTAGTGGGATACACGCAGGAATACGCTGACTACTCAAAATTCCACATTTATGAGGAGAAGATGAAGGAGGCCCTCATCGAGGCTTTAGCGAAGAATTGGAACCTGTCGCCCGATTATGTTAAGAGAGAACTTGAGGAGAAAGGCTTTATACTTCTTAAGAAGAAGAGTTATGAGACAAGACCTTACAAGATTCCTTTAGCAACACCAAGTGGTAGAGTAGAGATCTATCAGCTAGCAGTACTGAAATATAATTTAGACCCCTTACCAGATTACTATCCACCACCAGCATATACACTGCCTAAGGAACCAAACGAATTCTATTTAGTAAATGGTAAGGGGCCATTAGTCTCTGCTCAAGGAGCCTTTGCTTATCCAATGAAGTATGTTGCTGATAGAAGAGTTTGGATGAATCCTAAAGATGCTGCGAGATTAGGAATTAGAGATGGGGATCTAATAGAGATTGAGGGTATCGACAATGGCTATAAGGCTGTTGCGAGAGTTCATGTGACTAATAAGGTCCGTGAAAAAGTCTTGTTCGTGTACTCCTTCATGGGTGGTAGAATGAGTAAGTTGATAAATGGGAAATATGAGTTTCTTAAGGAAGGTATTAACCCCAACTGGTTCGCTAAAGGATATATATCCCCGATAGTGGGTGGTGGAGCAACTAATAGTTCTGTGAGGGTGAGGAAACTATGACTAGATACGCTCATCTATGGGATGCTGGTAAATGTGTTGGTTGTGGAGCGTGTATAATAGAGTGTATATCCGCTAATCACTCAGATCTTATGGAGGGAGATAATAAGAGCTGGGAGTGGGTACCTTCTAATATTAGAAGAATAGAGATTGAGGGACTTACACCAAAAATACTTCTTCTACAATGTCAACACTGTGAAAATCCGCCATGTGTGCATGCTTGCCCCACTGGAGCGTCTTACATAGATAAGTCAAATGGTTTAGTGAAAATAGATCCTAGCAAGTGCATAGGGTGTAGATACTGTGTCACTTCTTGTCCATATAATGCTAGATGGGTTCACCCAGTAACAGGTTTACCGGAGAAGTGTATGGGCGAGACATGTTTATTTATTGTGGAGAAATTGGGTGGTAAACCAGTCTGCGTATCTGTTTGCCCAGCTGAGGCAAGAGATTTCGGTGATATAGATGATCCGAATAGTAGCATTAGTAAAAGACTGAGGAGTAGTAGGTATATCAGATTATTAGAAAATAAGGGAACTGGACCTAAGTTCTTCGTGGTGATGGGACCATGACGCCTATAAATGATCTATATACACAACTACAAGTAGCTGGTTGGGGCTGGTTAATAGCGATTTTCCTGTGGCTAGCAGGGATCGCTGGTATGGGATCTGTTGCGTACTACTGGGTTAGGAGAACATCTCTAGCAATAACACTACTAGTAGCAATTATCCTAGCCCTAGTATTTGTTGTATCAGATCTTACTAGACCATGGAATGTTCCTCACGCAATACTAACAGCTTTGTTTACAGGCACATATAATTGGTTCTCCTGGATGGCAATAGGTACAGTGCTTCTAGTTATCCAATTAATACTGCTAATCATAATAGTCTACAAGCACCTAATTGGACACAGAATCAAGTGGCTTAAGTGGATATCAGATATAGCGTCTTCAAATATTTACTTACTAATAACAGCATTCTTCGGTTTCTTAGTGACTGTATACAGCGGGTTCCTCATATCACAAACATCAGGAATACCTCTCTGGAATACCCCGCTAATACCTATTCTATGGATTATTAGTGCATCAATATGCGCAATAGCTCTAGTGGAGATTATTTCAGTGCTAAGCGGAGATCTACACGACGAGAAACTTCTAAATACAACTAAGATAGGGTTCTCAATAGACGTATTTGAACTATTTGTGGTATTATCATTCATATACGTTATGCTCACAGTAGGAACAATAGGAGCTACAATAGGAGCCGAGATTATGTATAGAGGAGAACTAGCGGCTCTAACATGGATAGGAGTGATCGGGCTAGGAATCATTTATCCAATGATCGTTGGGTTATACACTATAACTACAAAGAGACACGACAAAGCACTAATTATCTCCGCAGCTCTACTAGCATTAATTGGAGCACTTCTATTGAGATACGTGATACTAGCCGCAGGCGTATACGAGCCTCTATCGGTAAGCGGCTTCTCCTAAATAAATTCTTTTTTAAACACACATAATTAAAAATTCTCTGCTACGGAACTATTTTCTCGATCTTCCCAAACTTACGACTTAATATACTCACTATTTCAGAATACAATGTGTCTATGCCAAGATCTTCTTTAGGGATCTTAGACATCGCAGCCCTCTTATGTCCTCCCCAAGATCCATTGTATTTCTTAGAGATCTCATCTAAGAAGATCTCTCCTAAATCCTTATCAGAACATATATTCTCGCTACATCTAGCAATAACCCACTTCTCATAATCTTTATCAGATATAACAATAGCTAAGTCGCATCCCGCAGAAATCATTTGAGAAGCCACTAAGCTTTCGTGGGCTGATATATGAGTTAAGCATATTATTCTCCGATCACTTGTTCTATAAACATGGATCCTTGATAGTCCTTTTAGTCTAGCTATCTTCTCATCATACCTGAATTCTCTTCTTATGATAGATAATGCTTGTGCTAGTGATGCTCCTTTCTTAATTAACCATTTTATATTATTATCTGTTTCCTCGGTGTAGTTTGTTAGCAAGCCTGTTTCGTAGAGTATAGCGGATAAGAATATAGTTAGTAGATCTTTATCTCCGATCTCTAGATTCTCTCTCTCAAAGACTCTGAGAATAATTTCTGTAGATGAGGTGCTTTCCGGAACAATAAAATTAATACTTTCCTTTTCCACCACAGTCTCACTATGATGATCTATGACAATCACGTGGTTATATCTACTACAGGGAGCATTTACCCTATTACATGATGAAGCATCAACTATAAACAATACATCTCCAGAGAAATCATTACATAGCTTCATGAAGCCTTTTTCCTTAACAAGATCAATAACCTTACTCGCAATAGGATCTAGTCCCTGAGGGGCCAAGAAACAGATCTCAGCTGAACTAATAGATCTGATTAGTAGAGATAGAGCTAGTGCCGAGGCAACTGAATCTATATCTGCTGATGGATGAGATACAATATCAACTCTTTTAATATCTTCAGTAGAGAAGATCTTTTTTAACACATAGAGTAGATCCATGGTGAACTAGCCAGATCTTATATTATTTCCATACATCACTCTGACACCACTTATTAGTTTAGTGATAGAGCCACTCCCTCACTCCTAGGATCTGATGCCACAGAAACTAAGCCTCTCTTAAGATCTCTCCTTAAGATATTTACTAGACCTGTTCCTCCTAATTTCTTCATGTAATGTATACGATACTCGGTCTTCTCAGGAGGTCTTAAATAATTCTCGATTAGTACTCTATTAATCTCGTATGAGTGCTCCGAGTAATCATAGATGAATCTAGGGGCTTCAATAGCTTGTTCTAGACTCATTGAATAAACAAAGATATTCTCATAGATTCTTGTATGGATCTGAGGTCTCCAGTGTCCTCCTGCGCATCCTATCATGTACATGCTATCTTTTCCGTAGTCTCTCACCATTAATATAGAGAGAGTGTGAAGAGGTCTCTTCTGGGGAGCTGGTGAATTTGGTTTATCTCTGGTATAGGAGAATCCTGCTCCTCTATTCTGAAACACGATCCCTTTAGCAACCACCCCAGAGCCAAATGGGTAGAATAAACTCTGTATGAATCCTACGATATTTCCATGATGATCTCCTACTACAAAAAATGTTGTGTCTTCACCGCTTCTTAAATAAAGATCTTTTTTATCGAGATCGAGTTTTTTGACATCTTTGTATCTCAGGTATCTACTTGGATCTATATTCATGTAGTTTATATCTCCAATATAATTATCTCGGAAATTGTATATTTTCTTGACAGGTTCTGACCAGCGAATTATTCTCAAAGGATCTTCGAAATCATATTTATTCAGCTCTTCACTATACAATGCATCTATCATTTGTAGAGTGGAGATCCCCTGAGTATTCGGAGGGATCTCGTGAAGAATCTGTGTTTCTAAGTCTAGTCTAAGTGGTTTATCTACATATCCTCTGTGCTCCATGAAGTCGTCGAGACCTATATCAAGACCTAGCTTCTGTAGCTCTGATACTATTTCCTCAGCTGTTTCTCCGTAATAGAACTCGTCCCACCCCCTAGTAGCTATTCTCCTAAGTATGACCCCAAGATCTTTATTTATGAAAAAATCTCCTTCTCTATAACCCGAGTATAGATCGAACCAATTCTTGTATTCAGGTTCTCTACCCAACTCTTTCTCTAATTGTGCGATAGATCTTGCTAAAGAAACTCCTATGTGGAAACCGTTGAGAGCGAGAGAGATAGCTGGTCTAAGTACTCTCTCCATATCAAGTGTAGCATAGTTCTCGTAGACGAAGCCCCACAGATCTATTAGTCCAGGAATTGTTATTGTTAATAATCCTCTCAAGGGTCTCTTCTCTAAGTAGATATCAACAGGAAAGTTCTTAGGAGATCTGCCAGATCCATTATATATGATAATCTCCTCATTTTCCAATACTGCTAGTAGAAATCCATCACCACCTAATCCACTAGTTTGTGGTTGAACAACTGATAAAACTGCGCTTACTGCTAATGCAGCATCAAAAGCATTACCACCCTCTCTTAGAATCTCTAAGGCGGCTAGGGAGGCTAAATAGTGGTCTGAAGCTACACCCGCTTTGCCAAACCCGATCTTCATTGATGATACCTCTACACTGGTTAATATAGTGTTTCTTCTATAAATTCTTACTTGCGCTGTATTTGTTTCTTAGGTAATTCTCAATGTCTTTATAGCATTTATCTATTATCTCATCTATTGTTCTAATAATTGATTCTTTTGGAGCATCTGATCTGTATATAGTCTCTATGCTAAGTTTGATACTAAGTTGATCAGATGATTCCACTTTAATTAATAGATTATATGATTTGATTAAGGGATAGATAATACTCTTCTCGAAATACTTTCTGAAACTTTCCTCTAGAATAGATGCGATCTCTATAAGATCTTCTTGAGAAAAAATTTTTGTGCCTAGACCTATTTCAACGACTTCTACCTTATCTATTTCCTCAGCCTCCTCCTTTCTTAATTGTTGTTCCATAGTATCTACCTAGGATCTCATTGATCTTACTCTCAACACCCTTGATCTCTGTATTCAGAGAAGTTTCTTGCTTTTCCAAACTCTTTAATCTTAATTCTAAAATATCTTTCTTATCACTAAGATCTCTCTCAGCCTCCTCCTTAGATACTCTAACTATCAAATGACCCGCTGCTCTGTAAATAGGTGTGTCAGGAGATGTGTTTCTCAAGATCTCTAATGCTCTCTCTGTTTCGCGAAGTTGAGCTTGAACAATATTCTTCTCAGTTAATATCTGATTTAGCTTTGCTCTTAATTGCTGAAGTTTTACTAAGTATTGTTGCAATTCTGGTGGTAGTGTCTCAGCCATCTAAAGCCCCGAAATATATATCCAGAATATCCATAATATATTTTACTATTGCTATACGCATTACCTCTGCTCGATTAATATAATCATCTCATCTACTCTGAATTCATTAAAAAGATCTATGTTTCCTAAATCAGCGATTGCGGCATAGGCATTGAAATATGGCTCCCCTAGGCGAGAGAATAAAGTAAGAACTTTATTATCATGATCCAACATATAGCCAGAGGCGGCAGGCTCATGACCTCTCACAATGAATCTTAATCCTGTTTTTCTCAGAAATTCTTTGGTTATATTTATTCCCCATAGATAGCCTGCACCTCTTGGACTAGGTAGATAATCTATATCCTCGTATCCTCGCAAAGGATCGTTCCAAAGAATCTCTTCTAAAATAGTTCCATAAGGATCCTCTGCATCAAGAATACATTCAATGTTATCTGGACAATTCTGTGTAGAGAACACTGGTATACCTCCATGAACAAACAAGACTCTCTTCTCTCGATAAGCTGCGTATGGCATGAGATCAAATATCTCGCGAGATAATCTATAGATCTCTTCACCAAACGAGCCAAAACGGTATCTTAGAACATCTCTATAATCATGTGGATAAGGAAGTAAATGCTGAGGACCCTCGTGATTACCTCTTAAAACAATTACTCGATCTCTAAAATATTTTTTTAGTAAAGCTATAGTTAAGAAAACCTCTAGTTGAGCATATCCTCTATCCACATAGTCTCCTAAGAACACAACATATCCTCTATTCTGAAGATGATCATATAACCCGTACATAGACAATATTCTCTCCAATGTCTCGAGATCCCCGTGTATATCTCCTACGGCGAAGTAGCTTCCTTCACCTAATCTAACTAATCCTCTAGGATATCTCCTCTTTTCTCTCTCCTGAATCAGAATTTCTTTGAACTCAGTTAATATCTCAACAGTATCTTTGGAAGATCTAGAGTACCTAACTGCTTCATCTATGATGCTTAAGCTTATTACCCATCCCCAGAAATATTCTCTCTCTAAAATTATTTTTGAGAGCTGATCCAGGCACAGATTAAATATATTTCTTTATATACCCAGAGACAGAGTATATATTGTAGGTGAATATAATTCTCGGCGGCTCAAGAAAAGATCTTGAGAGAAGTAATAGAGTGGTTAAATAATATAGCTGAGAAGTGGCAGAGAGAGTGGTTCTCTAGTAAAATTTATGAAGCAGATCCTGATTATAGTAAGCCAAAATTCTTCGTCACTGCAGCATTTCCCTACCCGAATTCTCCAGTACATATAGGCAATGTAAGATCCTTTTTACTAGCTGATATAATGGCCAGATACATGAGGTTAAAGGGATATAACACACTTTACCCAATGGGTTTTCACTATACAGGCACACCTATACTAACAATGGCTGAGGCAATAGCTAAAAAAGATCCTGAGCTAATAGATCTTTTCAAGGATCTTTATAGAGTTCCTGATGAAGAAATTGAGAGAATGAGAGATCCTCTTGCACTCGCAAGATACTTCCATAGAGTTTCTCGGGAGAGTATGAAGAGACTTGGTCTAGGTATAGATTGGAGAAGAGAATTCACCACCATTGATCCAGAGTTCCAGAGTTTCATTAGATGGCAATTCAAGAAACTATTCGATAAGAAATACTTGATAAGAGGTACATACCCTGTTGGTTGGTGTCCTCTGCATCAAATGCCTGTTGGTGGTCATGATACTAAGGACGACAAGGATCCTGAGATAGGAGAATTTACACTAATATTCTTCAAAGATGATAAAGGAAGGATCTTTCCCACAGCCACCTTGAGACCCGAGACGATTTTTGCTGTGACTAATCTCTGGGTTAATCCAGAAGCAACTTATGCTGAGATTAATGTGGAAGGCAACATCTGGATAGTCTCTAAGAGAGCCTATGAGAAAATAATTTATCAAAAAGATAATGTTAAATTAATTAGAGAATTAAGAGGTTCTGAACTAGAGGGGGTCATCGTAGAGAACCCAATCACAGGAGAGAAAGTTCCGGTTATTTCGGCACTTTTCGTGGATCCTAACTTTGGGACAGGAGTAGTTATGAGTGTTCCTTCTCACTCAATAGATGACTACGTTGCTTACAGAGAGGTAATTAGAGAGAGACCCTCTGATGAGATAATTAAGAGAATACTTACACCAAGAAAAATTATTGATGTTCCAGGTATCAGTGATCTACCTGCTAAGTGGTTTGCTGAGAAATATAATGTGAAAAGCAGTCTTCAGAGAGACCTATTGGAGAAATTAACTAAAGAGCTATATACTTTAGAGTACAGTACAGGGAGAATGTTCAGTAACCTAGATCAATATGTAGAAGACGAAAAGATCAAGATTTTCGTGAGAGAAAAAATAAATGGAGAGAGTGTTTCAATGGCTAGAGAAAATATCTCGAGTTTCCTTAGATCAATTGGGAGAGGAGATGTTTTCTACGAGATAATGAATGCCCCAGTGTACTGTAGATGTGGAACAGAGATAGTTGTTAAGATCCTTAAGGATCAGTGGTTTATAAACTATGGGGATCCTGAGTGGAAAAAGAGAGGTTTAGAGGCGCTGGATAACATGTTTGTTGTTCCTGAAGAAGCTAAGAGACATATGAAGTCTGTTATTGAGAATCTGAGAGAAAAACCATGTGCTAGAACAAGAGGTTTAGGCACACCACTACCCTGGGATCCTGCTTGGATCATTGAGAGTCTAAGCGACTCAACTATTTACATGGCTTTCTACACAGTCGTGCATAAAATTAGAGAGTATGGTATAAGCGCCGATAAATTAGATGAGGAGTTCTGGGACTACGTGTTGCTGGGCTTAGGTGATGTGAGGGATGTTTCAAGGAGAGTAGGAGTTGATCCTGAGAAGATCATGGATATAAGAAGAGAATTCTTATACTGGTACCCACTGGATCTTAGAGTAGCTGGAAAAGATCTCTCTAATAATCACCTCCCATTCTTCATAATGAATCACGTAGCCATTTTCCCAAGAGAACTGTGGCCTAAAAGCATGCTTGTGCATGGATGGGTTCTTAGAGAAGGTGAGAAAATGAGTAAAAGTAAGAGAAATATCACACCAGTTTTTAAAGCTATTGAGGAGAAAGGATCAGATACTGTCAGAGTTGTTCTCTCACTCTCATCAGAAATAGATCAAGACCTAGATTACAGAGATGCTTACGCATCTAGTGTTGCTCTTCATCTAAAAAGAATCTTTGATTTGGTTAAGCAACTATCTAGCAAGAAGACACGTGATGATCCTAATAGAAGAGATCTCTACTATTTATCAAGGATCTCAAGAAAATTATTAAAAGCCGATCAAGCACTCTCAAAAATGAGAATTAGAGAGGCGGGGAACATAATTATCTATGAAATACCCAACGATCTCCAGACATATTTATCGGATGAAGAGATATGGTCAGATGTATTAGTAGTTGCTAAGGAGTGGATTAAGTATCTATCGATTTACGCTTCTCATCTCTCGGAGGAGATATGGAGAGAGATTTTCATGGAGAAAAGTTATGTATCTAAGGAAATAATTAATTTAAATAACATAAAGCGCTACATTAATGTGAGACTCGAGCTCGAGGAGGAGTATTTAAGGAGTTTAGTGGATGATATTCAAGAAATCATTAATGTCGCAAGAATTACTCCTAGAAGAATAGTTATTTATGTAGCGGATCCGGGAGAGTATGCCTTGATTAAGAGCGCGCTGAGACATAGTTCGGGGAGAGAGGGTCTTAGAGAATTCATTAATGAACATATTAATAAAGTAAGTGAGAAAGAGAGATCTATGTATGTATCTAGGTTGAGGAGAATCTATGAAAACGCTCTTAGGCTTTCCTCAGAAATGAGAGAATTAATAGATCTTTTAGATAATTTCGATGAGTTCAATACTATTACTAATAACATAGACTTTATTAAGAAGTTATTTAGCGTAGATAGTGTAGAGATATATAGAGCAGATGATCCGTTGGCTAAAGATCTTGGTGGGAAGAAGAAATTAGCTCTACCTATGAGACCATCAATATATATTGAGTAACACATTAATAATCCTTGGTTGATTAAAACGAAGATTTTAAAGATTCCGGCACCTCTACCTGGCTTAGCACTTAAAGAAGTTAATCTCTATTTAATTAATGAGAGGTTATTAATTGACGCAGGTCAATATTCTATACAAACACTACATGTCATACTTAAAACATTAAGAGAATCTTCAATAGATCCTAAGAGTATAGAGGCTGTTATTATCACACATTTCCACGCAGATCATTTAAGTTTAGCACCTGTATTAAAGGAGATAATCAGAGAAGCAACTATTTATATTGGGTATAGAGATTGGGAATTGGTTAAGAAAAACGCTGAGAATTTTGTTAAAGATATACTGGATCTTTTTATAAGAAACGGTGTTCCCGAGACTGAGATAAGAGGTATCATTGAGCAACATCCTGTAATGAGATTAGCGGAAGTATATAAAAGAGATATTGCTGATCTAGATATGAAACCGCTGAGAGAAGGAGATCGAGTATTTGCCGGTGAAACAGAGCTGAGAGTTATTGAGTGCCCAGGTCATACACCGGGTAGTATCTGTCTTTACAATGATCTTGAGAGAATAATATTTGTGGGGGATGTTGTTCTTCAAGATATAACACCTAGCGTAATTTATCACAGCTTGTCGCAGGATCCATTAAATGAGCATATTAATTCTCTGAAGAAAATAATTGATCTTAGACCCCGCGAAGCTTATCCAGGACACAGAGAATTGATAAGAGATCCTGCTAATAGAGCTAGTGAAATAATCGATTTTCACATGAAGAGACTAGAAGAAATAATTTCATATTTAAAGGAGAAAGATCATAGCACATATGAACTTGCTAAAAGAATTAAGTGGAGAGTTAAGTACACTGAATGGGATATGTTTCCTCCTGTAGAGAGATTTTTTGCTTTAGGAGAGACCTTGGCTCATCTCATGTATCTGTATAGGAGAAGACGTGTAGATTTCTACGAGAAGGATAACAAAATTATTTGGTACTTGCTTGATAAATAATTAATTTTATTATTTTATTATATAGATGCTAAAATAGAGTATTTTTGGTGTATTTAGTGAGTGATGCGAGAAGTAGAATTGGTATTTTAGCAAATGGATGCATATATTTAGATAACGCCAGTGCAGGACCTCTGCCAGTAGATACCGTAGAGGCTGTTAAGAACTACATAGAGAAGTGGTATAATAGCGGAGAGCCATGGATCGAGGGATTAGAGGCTTTAGAGAGATCTAAGCATCGATTCGCGGAATTAATAAATGCTTCGTATCATGAAGTTGCGGCATTTCCAGGACTAACGCATGGGTTAAATGCTTTGCTATCTTCTCTCAGGATCCCTCGAGGATCTAATGTTGTAGCAACAGATCTTAATTTTCCTACTTCTCTCTATACTCTTCATGCTATGAAGAAATCAGGTCTTGTATCAGAGGTAAGGATTATTAAATCTAGAGATGGTATTGTTTCACTAAATGATATTGAGAAAGTAATTGATGATAAAACATATGCTTTAGTAATAGATCATGTCTCGTGGATTAGTGGATACAAATTCGATATCAGAGAAATAAGTAAGATCGCTCATGAAAAAGGAGCACTAGTCATAGTAGATGGTTTCCACGCCGTAGGCGTTATACCTGTGAACGTGAAGTATCTGGACGTAGATGCGTATCTAACAGGGACATACAAGTGGTTAATGAGTCTTCATGGTGGAGGATTCGGTTATGTCAAAAGTGAAGTTTTAGAGGATCTCATCCCTAGCTACTCCGGGTGGTTTGCTATAGAAGATTCTCCTATTCACAGAATGAGGCTTTATGGTGAGAAAATGTTTAGAGAACCATTTAATATAGATGATCTAAGATTATCAAAGAGTGCATCAAAACTTGAGTGGGGAACTAATCCACTAACTATTTTCGTTGGTGTTGAAGCCTCACTTAATTTCATTATGAAATATGATGCACCAGGTAGATACAGTAGTCACACAGAATATTTAGTGAGGAAATTAATGAGGGGTCTTGAGGAGCTTGGTTGCAAAGTGCTTACTCCCGAAAAGTCTATGGCTGCTATAGTAGTCTTTGAGTCTAGGGATCCATACTATGTGCAAGAGAAAATGCTTGAGAGAAAAATAGTTGTCTCGGCCAGACCAGGTATCGTGAGAATATCACCTCACTTCTACAACTCTGTGGAGGATATTAGCGCTGTTCTACAGACCTTGTCTGAATTAAAGATTTGTTGAGGATCTAAAATGTCTCTGAGAGATCTTGGTGAGAGAGGATATATTGATAGGGTAATTAGAGAACACAGAAGTTTATGGATCTGGGGCCCGCTTAAGCCCGGAGACGATGCCTCAGCAGTGCCATACATAGGTGGATACTTGATACTTAAGATCGATGGTTTCTCCTCACATAACTCAAAATATCCTTGGAATAGCTGGAGAGATTTTGGGTGGAAGGGGGTCACAGCCTGCACAAGTGACATAGTGGCTAAGGGAGGAAGACCCTTCGCCTATTTAGTGTCTTTAGGATTAGAGTCTTCAATGAGTGAAGATGAGGGATTAGATATCATGAGAGGTGTTGCTGAGGCTATAAATTTCTACGGGGGCTACTTAGCTGGTGGAGACACCAATTCTTCATCAAAAGATGTGTGGCTTGATGTAGCGTGTGTGGGTTTCTCAAGTGTGGATCCCATACCTAGAGGCGGAGAACCTGGAGACAGGATCGTTATAACCGGTAAGTATGGTTTGCATGCATTGGCTTATCATTACTACAAATTGTTTGTGAGTGGTCAAATAAGTATTAGAGACGTACCTAAAGAAATTATTGAGGTTACTTCGAGACCTATCGCTAGAGTGGAGATAAACAGAGTTTTAGAGAGATATAGGAGATGTATTAAAGGATCTGTGGATGTCTCAGATTCCTTGGCAGAATCTCTTTATCTGATCTCTGAGGCTTCAGGCTACATAGTTAAATTGGATGATTTACCTCTCGACGAGAGAGCCGTGGAATTATCTAAGATCCTTGGTTTAGACCCTGTTAAACAGGCTTTAAATGGTGGAGAAGAATTTGAATTAGTGTTGGCAGTGGATCCTTCGTGCGTAGATGAAATCATCAGATCAATTAGTTCACTAAGAATACCAGTAGGTGTTTACGGCACAATTTCCGAGGACAGAGGTTTAGGAGTGTATTATAGAAATGCATTTATTGAAAGAATAGGTTTTAAACATTTCTAAGTCTCTTTTTAAATACTTATATTCTGAATAAAGCTCTTATTTTTAAGGATACATAAGAAACCATTCTTGATTGGTGTATATATTGACTACATCAATACTGGAAATAGAGAGAAAATTAAATAATAATACCTACACCAGTAAAATTCTACCCCCACCATCTAGATATGATCCTTCTACTAAGACTGTTTATATAGCTAATAGAGAGATTAGGATAGGAGGACCGCTTCCAAAGCTGGATCCTGAGAGGGAGAGACTTGTTAGAGTGACTCAGAGTATATGTCCTTATTGTCAGAGACTGCTTCCAGCAGTTATTTACGAGAGAGATGAAAAGATCTATATGAGAAAAGTATGTCCTGAGCATGGTGTAATTGATGAGTTGTATTTTGGGGATGCTAGACTATACTTTAAATTCTTGTCTATGAGTTATGAGGGCAGGGGTTCACGATATACTTACGTGGAATTAGCTGCTCCTTGCCCGTTTAACTGTGGCCTTTGCCCAATGCATAAGAGTCATTCTGCCTTAACAAATCTTGTTGTAACTAATAGATGTGACCTTGACTGCTGGTACTGCTTTTATTATGCTGAGAAAGCAGGCTACGTCTATGAGCCTACCATAGATCAGATAAAGTACATGGTTGAGCAATTAAAGAAGCAGGGGGTAACGCTAGTTATTCAATTAACTGGCGGGGAGCCAACACTTAGAGAGGATCTCCCAGAGATCGTGAAGACCCTGAGAGATATGGGAGTTAAGCATATACAGCTAAATACACATGCTATTAAATTCGCTAAATTATACTTCGAGGATCCCGAGAAAGCCATCTCCTATGCCAGAACATTAAGAGAGAATGGAGTAAATACTATATACATGAGTTTTGATGGAGTCTCTCCACAGACTAATCCAAAGAATCACTTTGAGGTACCCTTCATATTCGAGGTATTTAGAAAATCTGGTATGACTAGTGTTGTATTGGTACCAACAGTAATTAGATCTGTTAATGATCATGAACTAGGTGATATTATAAGATTCGGTGCTGCAAATAATGATATTGTTAGAGCTGTTAATTTCCAGCCTGTGAGTTTAACAGGTATGATGAGGAGATTTGAGAGAGAGAAGTATAGGATCACCATTGCTGATGCTATAATAAGAATTGAGGAGCAGACTAATGGAGAGATCGATAGAGATCAGTGGTATCCTATCCCCTCGTGTGTTCCGGTATCGGAATTTGTTGAGGCTCTAGCAAACTCCTTTAAATTTGAATTAACAACACATCCACACTGCGGAGCTGCTACATATGTCTATGTGGATAAGAGAGGTAGTGAGAATCCATACGATTATAAATTTATTCCAATTGGCAAAATGATTGATATTGAGGGATTCTTTGAGTACTTACATGAGAAAAGTGAAGAGATCAAAAAAGGTGGGAGCAAGACTTTAGTAGGAATTAAATTAGCTCTCAATGCCATATCTAAATTTATTGAGTGGAGAAATGTTCCATCGGATCTCAAGAAACTCCTGCCTAAGCTCTTAATAAATATATTCACCAAGCAGAGTTATGATGCTCTTGGCGAGTTCCACTACAAGTTCTTGTTTATAGGTATGATGCATTTCATGGATCAATACAATTACGATGTTCAAAGGGTAATGAGATGTGATATACACTATGTGACGCCAGATGGAAGAGTTATCCCATTCTGTGCCTTTAACGTCTTACCTGATCTCTATAGAGACTATATTCAGAAGCAATACGCAATCTCATTTGAAGAATACGAGAAAATACATGGACCAGGCAAGATCGGGGAGGCATCTAAATATAGGAGAACCTCTGAATTCATAGAGAAGGTCAAGAAACACCCACTCTATATACAACACTACAAATATTTCCTGAATAAATCACGTGTCTAAGAACTTAAGGCTACACCTTAATTTTTTCTCTGGTTTTCTCCTCGTAGACCGCGTATATAGCCTTAATATACATTGGAGAATCACATTTAGGACATTTTCTGTTTTCAAGAATTTTACCTACGTAATCTCCGGGCACAAATTCTCTGGTCTCTGAATAATCACATTCTAAACACGAAATAACAGTGTAGATCTTAGCTGGTTGCTGTTTTTTCTCTTTCTCCTCTCCTCTCAGTAGATTAGGTAGTAATGAGATAACGAGCATAATGATTAGTAGTAGTAAGAGTATGGTTCCAAAATCTACTTGAGTAAGAAGGGTGCTTGGCATTATTTAACACCTACAGTATTCCCTACCCCCACAATCACTACTGTATCCCCCGGCTTAGTTCTGGTTCTTATAATTTCCTTAACTTTCTCTACGGCCTTCAAGACGCCCTCGTATATCTCTTTACTCATTTCTGTAATCGCTTCTCTAGAACTCATCTTGATTATAACAGCATCTAGTGGGATATTATATTTAGTAACTGATCTCTCAATAGAAATTTTCTCTGGACCAGGATCACCAATGGCTGCCCCAACACCCTCTGCAACTGTGCCTGACGCCTCACCCTCGAATTTCAAGGCTGCATCAACAGTTATTACTCTAGCTACCTTACCATTTAATGTTTCTAGCAGCTTCTCTAGAGCCTCACCAGGCCTACCAACGGTTCCTCCAGGACCCTCAGCTTTTATTAGATAGAGAATTCTGTTCTCAAATTCTACTTTGCTGTATACAGTCTCCTCGGCAATCGGTATTCTCTCTGCGGTGGGGGCTAACATTGAAATAACCATTGGACCCGCTGAGTCTCCCACTGGAATACCCTTAGAGAATGGCTCAACTGCTTTCTTTACAGCTTCTAACTCTCTCATAATAATTGGTAGAACCATGGCTAGTTGCATTAGAAGGATCCAGTTATTGTTCTTCTTGCTGAATAAATATAAATGTCTTATGTATCTATAGTATAAGTCAAGTATCCAATTAATCTCTAGTATAACTGCTAAATTCATTTTCTTAACAGGGTCTGTGTTTTCAGGAAGTCTCTCATTGATATATGCTCTGATCTTATTATCTCTTACCCTAATTAAATGAGACATTCTCTTAATAATGTCTATAGGTTCAATTGACACAGGCTCTATAATAAAGAAGTTTCCTATGAATCCCTCCAGGATCTTGCTAGGTTCTTTTACACCTAGATCTCTTATATATTTCTCGGACGCTTCTCTGGCTTCTCTCATCATTTTCTCTAGATCATTTAATTTGATTCTCACGAATCTATCGTATCTCATTAATCTTGATCTATCTAAAAGATCTGTGAATAATAAAAGGATCCAGAATAAAGAAATTATGATCCACGCTATAGTAGCCCAATCAGAAGAACCGGGATACGGAGGAGTTGCTTGAAACATCATTATGCTCACTCTATCACAATTAAAAATGTGAGTTAAAACTATTTAAGTAATTGATCTCGTTAAAAAGATCATTAATTTCTATCTCTTATTAAGTAGATCTACGTATATATGCTCAGTAGCAAAAATTTCATTATGGGATAAGCTAGATATGATTATTAGAGTCAATTTATACGCAACATTACGTGACCTAACTGGGTGGAGCTCGAGAGAGTTTTCTGTTGAGGAGACTGAATTATCACTAAGAGACTTCATACTCAGGTACCTCGGAGATATAGGAGAGAGAATATGTAAAGAATTTTACTCAAGTGGGTCTGCGAGATATACTATTTTGATCAATGGAGTCAATATATTAATGAGAGAAGGACTAGACACAAAGTTGAGAGATAAAGATACAATAGATATATTCCCTCCGGTAGCCGGTGGATAAAGATCTATACTTTACCTAAGAGCCTGATACTCATAATTGAAGTTTACTCCTAGTTGTCACATAAATCTTTTTATCATATATGACTATTGTGTCCTCTGCTTGAGCTACTTGAGCAGTAGATATCTCTATAAGAAGAGGATATCCATTTAAATACTTCTTTTGATAGAATGTGTATAGTAGCTTATCTGGGTTAGGGAAAAGATCTCTTACCCATCTCCCGCAGAAGGGCAACGAATCATATCTCTCAAGTATTTTTCTTAGAATATCTTCCTCCAAATTATTACTTGGTATCTTATTTCTCTTAGAGGCACTGTATATAGTGACAGTACTTTTATCATCATCTACATATCCTCTACCGTTCGTGAGAAATGGTTCTATAGCGTATGCAGTATTGTTAGAAAATCTCCACAGCGCCAAAGGATCAGGATAATTAGGGACATTATATCCTGCATGTAACTTATATCTATCTAGTTTGTGACCACTCAGGTTCTTAATGGTTTTATACCCGTATGATTTGGCTGTGTTTTCAATAATTCTCCCTATCTCCCTAGCGGAGACGCCAATATTAATTTTCTCTATGGCCTTTAGCAAAGCTTCTTCTGATGCCTCCACAAGAGATGAGTACTCGCCACCAAGATCAACGCTTCTAGCCATATCCGCTATGTATCCATCAATGTGAACTCCAATATCAATCTTCACGACGCCTTTCTCCGGAAAAATTTTTTTATCATTTACGTAGGGGGTGTAGTGAGCGGCTTCATAACCTATTGATATATTTGTGGGGAAGGCTGGTCTCCCACCATACTCGATTATTTTGTTTTCGATATACTCAGCTAATTTAAGTAGAGAATATCCGGGCTTAACTAGTTTGAGAGCTTCTTCCATTACTCTAGACGCTATTTCGCCAGCTCTGAGGTATTTCTTAAACTCTTCTTCTCTCCTACTAATCACCAATCTATAGAGAAATTATATGTAAATTAATTATATTGTTTAGCTGATTCTCTATAGTCAAGATACCCAGTTATGAGTACTAAGCGTAAAAAACTTAACAAGATTATTTTGAGAAAAAAGAGATTTTTTATAGAAGTGGGTATTCCCAAGCGCCGTAGGATAGTATCACGTATCGAAAGATGAATATTGATACGAGACCTATGATTGCTATTATTACCTGTATGTATCTTACTCTGTATTTCAGTGATGCAAACCCTAATAAGCTTCCGATTACCGATAGTAATATCCCTAGCACAAATAATGGATCTCTTGACATTAATCGCAGAATGTATGAGCCTACCGGATATACCCCTACGAAGTATAGATGTATGATGAAGACTATCAGCAACCCTATTAAAGAGAGGCTTAATGTCATTGATATTCTCTTGTCTAAAGGTTTTAGAATGATGTAAACCGATGATCCTCCTACTAATCCCATTAGTAGTGATAAGACAGGAAGGGCGCATCCGTGCCAAAATGATATGCCTCTCTCATAGGATAGTAGTAGACCTGGATATATAGCTACGAACACTCCTACTGTAGATGCTAGTAAGCCTAGAAGAGTTGTTAAGGATCTATTGAACCCGAATTTTACCATTACAGAGAACAGTGCTGATAGAATTATTAGCAAAGATATTCCTGCTGCACCATACACCATCCAGGATCTCAATTGAAGACTAGTAAAGATCAGATAAGCCGCCTCAGGCTTCAGTAGATCACGATAAAGAATTAGGAGTGCTCCTATTGGTAGTATCGCACTTATTAATCCTCCTACTAACGCGTCTCTTAATCTATTTCCTAGGTAGCTGATGAAGGCGTATACTATTGAGAAACTGGCCACGGCTAATAACGTCATCTCAACAGCTATTTCTGTGGTCCATACATCATTAAAAATTATATTGCTACTCATGTAGAACACCTAATCACTTCATGACATAGTACACTAAGCCGTTTGTCCCTAGATCGGGTCTTAATTGTTTTGCTTTTCCTGACGTAACTAATCTAGCGACGGGATCCTCGGGATTATCAAGATCTCCGAAAGCTCTCGCTTTAGTTGGGCAGACTTCCACGCAGGCTGGTATCCAAGAACCAGACTCTTTTCTGTGGTAGCATAAAGTGCATTTGTCAACGGCTCTCTCAGCGGCTGCCCATTTATTTGCTACTGGAGGTCTCAGAATATTTATTCCCATTCCAGCGCCTTTTAGTCTTGATTCTGCTTCATCGAGTCTCGATATCTTAAGAGCCTTCTCATAACTCCCTTCCTTAATCTTGTATCTTGCGCCATATGGGCATGCGACTATACAGTAGCCACAGCCTATACACTTATCTTTATCGATGAGAACCACACCCTCACTAGTTTTGAACGTAGCTCCTGTGGGACAGACTTTTTCACATGGTGTATCTTGGCAGTGTAGACATAGAAATGGCATAAAGATCCTTGATACTAAACTTTCTTCTTTCTCGATCCATAGAACCCATGTTCGGAGCCCTAATGTGTGTGGCCAGCCGATTGGGTCTGAGCGGGCTATTGGAAATGGAACACCATTCTCGATACTACACGCAGCTACACAGGCCATGCACGCAATACATTTAGACGGATCAACAACAAACACAGGCTTCATTAATCTCACCCGGCCTTGCTTATTTTTACAATAGCGGTGCCCATTGCGTATCCTCCTCCTAGCTGTGTTGCTACTATTGGTATGAAGTAGTTATCGTCAGTCACACCATAGCTTACGTCTCTGAATTCCTTGATTCTCTCTAATCTGTTTCTTAAGAGCTTAGACTCTGTTGGCCAGCCATGCAGGATATATAGTATATCTTTTCTCACCATCTTGGTTACTCTGACCTTGATCTTCATCTTAGGTATCTTGCCACCGACAGCCTCTATTTGTTTAATTACTTTTGGTGTAGCTGGTTCAACAATGATCCAGTCTCCATCTCTTATGCCTAGTCTTGCAGCGGTCTCAGGGTGGATCCACGCCATAAATAATGTGTCCACGGTTATCTTATTTAACAAAATATTGTTCTGAGTGTTCATATGGGTCTGTGTGAAGGGTCCGTGTCTATAGACTAATAAGAGTTCTCCTTTGCTCGGATCCGGCTCCTTGAGACCATCTACTCTGCAGGTTGGTGTCGCTGGTAATTTAGAGGCCCACATATAATCGGGGCGAGCCATTCCCGCGTATAGTGGTATAGGTGAGAATAATGGATCAACCTCACTTCTTGTTCCCTCTAGATCGCTAGGATCTATATTAATCGGATTCTTCTTCAAAGTGTCCTTCACCTCGCGTGATAACTCAACACTAAATAACTCAATTCTACCTGTTGGTGTTGGGAATGGTATATCTCGTCCAAGGCCACTCTGATAATGGAATAATGACCAAAGTCTCTTCTCGTTAGACACGTCGTATCTGATGATCTCGAATACCGGTACTCTAACTTTTATCTCTTTACCAAGAGCTTTTGACCATAATTCATCAACTATCTCAACCGTTGAACCAGTAAATCTAAGAATCACATAGCCTCCAGCACTATATACATCATCGATTCTTAGCGATCTAATATTACCCTGAGAGTCTCTGATCATGACTCTTCTCATGATAGCATTTATAAACTTCTCTAAGTTCTGAAGAGGTATCTTACCCTCCTCATTAAGCATAGCTACTGGCATATTATCAGAGAACCTACTCCCATCTCTCGCCTTTACTCCTAGCTCATCTAATTTCTTAGCGATCATTAATAGTAATTCAAAGCCTGTTCTAGTATTGAATAATCTTAGATCTTTATCTATTTTCCCGTCTTTATAGAGCTTCCAGTACCATGGGAATCTTATACTTAGTGCCGGGAATGGAGAGTAGATACCTGGTAGAGGCAGATCTAATCTCTCCACGTATGTCAGATCAGGAGTTATTATATCGGCGTAGAGTGCAGTATCACTCATAACTATGTCGTGAACAACAACTAGTTCTAGTCCCTTGAAGACAGCTTTCCACACCTCGACGTTAGGATTCTGAACTAATGGATTGGATGCAAAGATCATCACTACCTTAACCTTATAGGGTTTGCCATTTATAACAGAGTCGTAGAGTGCCTGAACCTGATCTGTTGGGAAAAGTATTGGGTAACCCTCTTTACTTAGTTGAGAAACCCACTCACTTGTTAAAGCCTTTGGTATTGGAGGAGCTCCTTTATCTAGGGGTCCCGGCAAAGGAGGTACTAGAGGCACTATACCTAATCTAGCTCCGTATTTAGCATTATAAGATGCTATAGGATCTCCTCTTATACTATAGAAAGGATCATTGGCTTTACCTAACTTAACTCTTGCATATAATCCTGCTTGTGCACCAAATAAATGGGTTGATATGAATAATCCCCCAGGTCTTTGAATCTTTCCATAAAGCGCCATTAAAATATCGACAGCTCTCCAAAGCTGAGGACTATTACTATACCTAGGGTCATGCCATCCTATCTCGAAAACAGCCTTATCCTCCACAATAGTCTTTATCGCTGTCCTAAGATCCTTGACAGACACATCAGCCTCCTTAGCGACCGCCTCAATGTAGTCTGAAGATCCGTATTTCTTAGCTAATGCATCGAGATTTGCTACAATCCACTCCTTTAATAATTGCAGAACTGTTTTAGCCTCAACCTCACTTCCGTCCTTTAATTTAATCTTATAGGATCCCCATAGCGCATAATCTTTGGCGACATCATCAGGTGCTGGTTTATTTGTGGTTGGATCAATCACCACAAAACCTGATCTCCCAGCGTATTCCTGGGGCAAATTATAGAAGCCCCAATCAACCTCTGAAACAGGTATAGGTAAACCTGAGAGTCTGTGTTCACTAGATACCACTATTAGATATGGCGCATTAGTATACCTCTTTAAATAATCGATATCCATATACTCAGGGTTCTCAAGAACATATCTAATGGCAGCTAAGATCACGACTAAGTCTGTGCCAGGTTTAATTGGTAGCCATATGGTTGCTTTAGACGCAGCTTCAGAGAACACTGGATCCAGAACAATTAGTTTTGCCCCTTCTGATAAAGCTGTTCCTAATCTCCACGCAGTCATAATCGCTCCAGCACCAGGATTATTTCTTCTGATAAGAACAATTGTTTTAGCACCCCACCAATCCACCATAGGATTAGCCGCTTGGTGACCATGTACTCCTGTGAGCACGTGGCCCAGTATTCTTGTTGAGACACATGCTGGCATATCAAATTGGATCTCATTAGGTGATCCGTAGGTGTCTAGGAATCTAGCTAATGGAACTCCTAATCTCAACTGCGATATAGGTCCCCAGGCTCCGTATAGAAAAACAAGTGCATGTCTCTCATTATTATCAGCTAGATCCTTGAGTTTCTTAGCTATTATCTCAGCTACTAACCACCAGTTATCTACCTCGACAAATTCTCTGTCTGTTCCTCTAAGTTCTCTTAATTTAGCAACTGCCTCATCCCACGATATTCTTCCCTCGATCCAGTCTAGTAATGGTTTTCTCACCAATGGCTTAGTAATTCTATCAGGATTATACAGTGTATTATATAGTCCTGAAACTCCTCTTGAGCATATACCCATAGAACTCGTAGGAGCACTAGTATTAGGTCTAATTCTTCGTGGTGCGCCATCTATAACATCTATGTATATACCGCATTGAGCCATACACATACCACATATGCTAGGCACCGAGTATGTCTCTGCTACATTATACTCGCTGAGTAATCTCTCCAGTTCCTCAACAGGACTACTACGCCTCGTTAATGTTGCCACTGAAGTAGCTACTGCGGATGCTCCTAGCAGTGTTAGGAATTCTCTACGAGTTAGTTTCATAATCTTCACCTCACAGTAAGTAATTTCAATTAATATGTTTATTATTTTTGCTTAAAAATTTTTATTTTAAAAGTATATTTTTATAGTTTTTATTCTATGAAGATCAATTTTTATTTAGGTGATCAATAAATATAAGTCTTGTGGAGGAACTAAATACAATGACTATGATTACCGAAAGATCGCGGGGTCTTATTCTCAGTGATGTTCCTCTTAATGATCTGGGTATCAAGGTGGAGAGAATAAAGGATCTCAAAGATTTAATTAAGTATATGAGGCATCAAACATTTGGTGATGAACCCACCATCGTGGCTTACAGAGGTGTTTGGGGGGATCTAGATAGAATATTTGATGAAGCTAATGCGAATGGAGTGAATCTTTATAATCTAGATTTTATTGACACATATTTAGAGAAGCATTTCGCCAAGAATCTAGTTAATATTGAGAGAATTATTTATGCAAGGTTCATCAGGCTATTTTATTCAGAGACTATCAAGACGCCTGTGAGAATTAGTGGATCTAAAAGTATTACTAGAAGAGATCTCTTGAGATCTCATATTAGAACAATTCTACAGTTTATAAATAAGCCTGTTGTGAATGATAGGATGTGTTTAATGCTGCCCCACTGCAATATCTGTGTAGATACATGTCCCAAGAAAGCTATTTCTGGTAAACCACCCTCCATCCAATACAATCTATGCGATTTATGCGGCCTCTGTATCTCTGTGTGCCCTGTGGAGGCTATTTATACACCTCAAACAACACCTAGATCCATTGAGGAATACCTTAGCATAATAAGGAAATTTAGTGGAGAACCAATGAAAATAGTTGTTATACAGTATCATTTACTTAAAGATCTTATGAATATCCGCTTGGAGGATATTAAATACCCATTTATTGTGCTTCCTGTATGGTCTCTTAAAGAAATATCTCCTCTAATGATTCTTAGAATGATCTATCTGGGATTTACACCGGTTCTATATGGAGAGGAAACGATTAATCATTTAATTGATCTTTTTAGACTAGGCGTGATTAAATTAGTCAATAACATAAATGAATTAATAACTCTACTATCAGAGGATACCTTATATAAATCACGCGGAGAAGAGATACCTGGGCTCAGGATCTATGTCGTAGAGACACTATCTTTGTTCACGAATGAGACCTCACTTAATTTCCCTGGAGCAAGTTATATAGAGATTGATAAGGATCGCTGTACTTTATGTGGTGCTTGCGTAAGAATTTGCCCGACAAAGGCTCTCAGGATCTTAGATGTTGGTAATGAAAGAAGACTCGTTTTTGAACCACTTCAGTGTCTCTCTTGTAAAGAATGTGAGAACATATGTCCAGAGAAAGCGTTAAGAGTTAGATGGCTCTTCAAAAGAGACTATTATCAAGAGGAGAAAATATTAACCTCATCGCCAATAGTTCACTGCAGTATCTGTGGTGCACCTATAGAGACTGAAATTTTTATCTCTAGAGTCGAGGAGAGATTAAGAAAAGCTGGAGCACATGAAGCATTAAAATACACAAGGATCTGCGAGAAATGTAAAACTAAATTAATTCTTCAACCAATGATTAAATAAATGTGAACCAAATACGTAATCTCAAATGATAACCACAGTTAATTAAAGATCTTAGGAGGAAATATTTAAGTTCTTCAAATAATAATCTATGATATGGTGGGCCGGTAGCTCAGCCTGGAAGAGCGCTCGGTTTGCACCCGAGAGGACCCGGGTTCAAATCCCGGCCGGTCCACTCATACCTCATTACTCATTTAAATCGTATTTATATTCTTCAATTCTTTAATATCTTTGGCGACTCTAATGAATAGAGATCAGTTGCTGGGAATAGGTTTAGTGATTATCTCATTACTCGCTATGGTGGTTTATGGATATTTAGTTTTTTTAACCCCTCCTGATGTCAGTATATTAGTTATCAAATTAACAGTTTTTATTGCTTTCTTAGCAGTATTTGGTATTCTTGCTTGGATAGGCTATACACTCGCCACAACACCTCCGCCTAAGCCCATTGAGGAGATTGAGAAAGAAATAGAGGAGGAGTTAAAGAAATTAGAGAAAGAAACCTCTGGTTCATCAGGAACACAGTAAATCTAAACAATTTTTATTTGGTATCATAAATGATTAAATTAAATGTTTCAGAGATATATACGCCTCTAAGGATCTTTAGAGAATCTTCAATAGTAATAGAGAAAGGTTTCGTCAAAAGTATCAAGCCTTATTGGTTTAATGATGGTGAGACATACAATTTCAAAGATCTAATAGCCGCGCCTGGTTTCGTAGATACTCATATTCATGGACACGCAGGATACGATGTTAATAGAGGATCTGATGAGGAGATAACTAGATTAGCTAAATACTTAGCTAAGAGAGGTGTGACAAGTTTTCTACCTACTACAGTGTCTCTTAAACACGAGGATCTATGTAAAGTAGCTAGTGTCATAGGCGAATTATCTGCTGAGGATATTGTGAAAAATGGCGGATCAAGGATCCTTGGACTTCATTTAGAGGGCCCCTACATAAACCCGGAGATGAAAGGTGCTCAGAATCCTGAGGCTATCAGAAGAATTGAACTCAACGAATTAGATGAGTACATTAAATTATCTAGAAATAGGATCAGGGTAATAACTCTCGCACCAGAGATTGAGGGAGGTCTAGAATCAATTCCTGAAATAATTAAAAGAGGCGTGATTGTGAGTCTTGGGCATAGCAATGCATCGTATGAGATCGCCTCTGAAGCATTTAGAAGAGGAGCTAGTAGAGTCACCCATATATTTAATGCTATGAGAAGATTTCACCACAGAGATCCTGGGATAGTTGGGGCGGCTTTTGAAAATACTAATGTATTCATTGAGTTTATACCAGATCTTATACATTTAGCAAAACCAGTAGTCAAGTTAGTTATTAAAGTCGCGGGGGGAAGAGCTGTGGCTGTGACAGATGCTATATCAGCAACTGATTTACCAGATGGAGAATATGAGTTGGGTGGTCTCCGGGTGGAGGTCAGAGAAGGAGTGGCTAGATTATCCGATGGAACATTAGCGGGAAGCACGTTAACCATGATCAGGGCTCTTAGAAATCTTTATTCACTTGGATATTCACTGAAAAAAGTATTGGCACTACTAACTTTGTATCCAGCGAGATCTATTAATGAATTAAATATTGGTTGTCTAAACCCGGGCTGTAGAGGAGATCTTATTTTACTAAACAAATCTTTAGAGTTAGAGAAAATTTTCATAGATGGTGAAGAGATTTATACTAAGTGAATTTGTGAAGTATAATGCCTGGGCTGAGCAAGGAAGGAGTTTTAGTAGTCGCTGATTGGGATGCTGATGGAGCTGTGGCTGCAGCCACGATTCTTTATTCTCAAAAATATGAGTGTGCTTATCCTATTAAAAGATGCTTAGATGTGGATCTTAGACCATCAGAACCTTATGGAGCCTTTAAAAATCTTAGTAGCTCTCTCTGCTATGACGCATTAGCGATATTAGATATACCTATTATAAAAATCTCATACGAGTACTTAAGAGAGTATAGACTCAAATGCGGAGAGACCAAGATTATATATGCTGATCACCACATGTCAACTCATAGGGAATTACATAGATTCATGGATCTCATTGATGAACCTTTAGTAGGTTATGTACCTACTTCAAAGATCCTCTACGACAAAATATTACTTGAGGGAGCGAGCAAGAACCCCAGGTTAGAGAAATTTGTTTTAACGATCTATTACATGGATCAGGGGCTTAAAGTCCCCAGTGACCTAAAGAATATTATGAGGCTACTATCTAGTATATCTAAGTACATGGCTCATAAAAAGGATAGTAGTTCATGGATCAAGGTTGTAGAGTGGTTAGCGCCTAAATATATTCACTCTTCCCTAGATCCTGACGTATTGCAGAGAATGATTTCTTTATCGGAGGAATTAGATAGAGAATTGAAGAATTATGCAAATGAATTAGCAGTATCTGCTCAGAAACTAGGTTTATTTAGATATGTAGATGCTAGAAGAAAGTGGCGTAGGAAAGGTGCTTCTTCGCTAGCTTCAGCTCTTTACAGGATCTTTAGAGCACCTATTGTTGTGTCTGTGCTAGATCCTCACGAGGAAAATAAGATAATACTAATCATTAAATTCCCTGGTAAGGCTTATAAAGTAGCGACACTTCTCGAGAGAGAAGGATTGATCGAGAACGTGGGCGGACATCCATCGCTTGTGATAGTTAAGCTAAACGCAGATAATCTAATTAAAGTATTGAATCTATTAAAAAGTATTAGGTATATATAGATGCAATGAATTTACTTAATAAAGACTTTATTTTACACATAATTTATTTATATTGGGTAATTAATGACTAATGGAGATTTTGTCTGGAAACCACCAAAGGATCTTGTTGATAGTGCTAATATAACAAGTTTTCTTGAGAAACATGGCTTTAAGAGCTACAAAGATTTTATTAAGAGAAGTATTAGAAACTTAAGATGGTTCTGGGGTATAGCCCCAGATCTTGTAGACATACAGTGGTTCAAGAGATTTAGCGAGGTTCTAGATATTTCTAAAGGTATTGAGTGGACCTCTTGGTATATAAATGGTAAACTAAATGCATCTTATAATGTCTTAGATAAACATGTGGAACGAGGATTAGGTGGAAAGAGAGCTTTTATTTGGATTGGTGAAGATGGATCTGTTAGAGAGTATACTTATGGGGATCTTAAGACAGAAGTTGATAGATTTGTCTCATTTCTTATTTCACAAGGTGTTGGTAAGGGAGATGTTGTTTCACTCTATATGCCTATGATGCCTGAAGCTGTTGTCGCTATGTTAGCCGCGCTCAGGGTGGGAGCGATCGTTGCTCCAATTTTCTCAGGGTTCAGCCCACCCTCCGTAGCTGATAGACTACGTTTATCTGATTCTAAGATCGTGGTTACAGTCGATGGGTATATCAGGAGAGGAAAAGTAATTGAGCATAAGAGGAATACTGATGAAGCCATATCTCTAGCTGGTTTAAGAAACATTAAGACAATTGTTGTGAGGAGATTAGGTATTGATATTCCTTGGAATGATCAGAGAGATCTGTGGTATCATGATATCATGAGACACTACGAGAGATCCGATTATGTTGCAGAGATGGATCCCAACGATCCAGCACTATTACTCTTTACATCCGGAACAACTGGAAGACCTAAAGGTGCTGTCATAAGCCACATAGGATCTATACTTAAACCAGGTCTTGAGCATTTTATTAATTTAGATATTCGAGAAAATGATCTGTTATGGTGGATCACTGATATAGGCTGGATGATGGGTCCTTGGCAGATCCTCGGATCCCAACTACTTGGAGCATCACATCTTATGATAGAGGGAGCCATAGATCATCCCCCAGATCGAGTATGGAGTATAATTGAGAAACACAGAGTAACACATCTAGGGTTCGCGGCAACGGCTGCCAGAATATTGAGATCTTATGGAAACAAATATATCGAGGCTCATGATCTATCTAGTTTAAGAGTCTTTGGAAACACAGGCGAGCCAATAGATCCAGAGACTTGGTGGTGGGTTATGAGAGATGTTGGAGAGCTGAGAAGACCCCTGATCAATCTATCAGGGGGGACCGAGGTATTCGGATGTATTATTCTACCTAGCGTGGTCACAGAACTGAAGCCATCTACCTTATGGGGACCTGCTCCTGGGGTTGATGCAGATGTATTTGATGAGGAGGGGAGATCTGTCAGAGGTGGTGTAGGATACCTTGTTGTTAAGAAACCGTTTCCATCTATGAGTAGAGGATTGTGGAGAGATCCCGAGAGATATATTGAGACCTACTGGAGTAGATTTAGTGGCGTCTGGTATCACGGTGACTGGGCCTACATAGATTCTGAGGGGTATTGGTATCTACTAGGTAGAGCTGATGACGTGATCAAGACCTCCGGCATGAGAGTCGGTGCAGCAGAGCTAGAAGGGATCTTAAATACTCATCCTAAAATTGCTGAGAGCGCATGTGTAGGTGTTCCTCACGAAGTTAAAGGAGAAGTTATATATTGCTTCGCAAAACCTAAACTAGGTGTCGCATTAGATCCCTTAGACACAGAGAAAGAATTGAAAGAACTTGTTGCTAATAGATTAAGTAAAGTTTTTGTTCCTGAGAAAATCTTTATTGTCGAGGATCTGCCCAGGACACGAAGTGGTAAGATAATGAGAAGAGTATTAAGAGCATTAGTGACAGGTTCAGAGCTTGGGGATGTGACTACTCTAGAAAATCCTGAGTCTATTGAGTATTTAAGGAGGATCTTGCATCCAAAATAATTTTTCACAAAATAAGCAATTATAAGGAGCATAAATGCTGTTCTTACGAGAAGAAGATGTTTCCAAGATCATTAGCTTCAAAGAGGCTATTGAGGCTATAGAGAGAATTCACCTGGAACAGGCACTTGGTAAAGCAAAGAATCTTCCTAGAAGAAGAATTTATGGAGAAGGATATGTTCTACATACAATGAGTGCATCAGCGGAATCCCTGGGTATTGCGGGTCTCAAAACCTATCTATCTACACCCACGAGGACAGTATTTGTCGTTTTACTATACTCAATTAGTAAAAGTGAATTAATAGCTGTCATAGAAGCGGATATTTTAGGTAGGATCAGAACAGGTGCTGCGAGTGCTGTCGCGTCAAAATATTTGGCGAGGAAAAATTCTTCTATGATTGGTATTGTGGGTTCTGGGAGACAAGCATTTACTCAGGCACTAGCTCTCTCTGAGATTTTTACACCTGATAACATTATCGTATATTCCAGGGAGAAAACTAATGCCGAGAAGATGTGTAGTGAGTTAATTAGAAGAGGACTTAAATGCTTTGTTCAAGATACCTTAAGAGCTGTTTTTGAGAAGAGTGATATTATCTCGACAGCCACTAACTCTCGTGAACCTTTTGTATCAAAGGATCTTATTAAAGAAGGTGTTCATCTTAATCTTGTAGGCTCTAATAATCCTCAGAGATCTGAGGCTTACCCAGAGATCTTTGAGAAAGTGGATCTTGTCGCTACAGATGATAAAGAACAAGCAAAGATCGAGTCTGGGGATCTAATCAGAGCTGTTGAGAGCGGGTATCTCACATGGGATAATGTCTATGAATTATGGCAAGTAGTCTCAAAATCTATCTCTAGGGAAAACGATGATCAAGTGACATTGTTTAAGTCTCACGGAATTGCTCTATGGGATATTGCTGTGGCTTATTTAGTGTATGAGAAAGCTACTCGATTAGGCATTGGTTCAGAAATTGATTTCAAAGGTTTTTGGCAATACAGGTATTTTTAAACGATCCTCATAAATATTTATATCTTTCTTAATCATTTATAATGTATTGAAGCTGAAATACCCATTGATATTAGAGGTGAAAGTGTATGAGCTCAGGTATTGCTCAAGTAGATCAGAAGAAGAAGTGGGTTGATAAAATGCTTAAGAGTGCTAAGAAGTACCACAAGATCTGTCCTTACTACGATAAGAAAACCAATGCATGCTTTCTGAAACTAGGATCTAAATGTGATAGAGACGGTAAATATGACACATGTCCTGTCTTCATAGAGTTCTTGGAGAATAAATATGACAAGATAGTGAAATCTGGAAAACCTCTCCCCGTAGACTTCATGGATCCTCTAATAATATCTCCATAAAAGATCTGTCTTATTCCCTTAGTTATTAAGTGGATCCTACGACCAACGTTAAATAACTTTTTGTTGAAAACAGAAAATTTTATAAGCTAGTGTATTACTCAGCGTTTTTTCAGGATTGAGATGCTTAATGTATTTCTTAGAAGTATTTATATTGGTTTATTAACAGTACTAGATGTTATTTTCTTACTTATTTTCGCACTTATTCACAGAGTTAGTATAAGTATGTTAGGAATGATCTCATTGTTGTGGAGCTCTGTGTATATACCTGTTAATCTACTTGCTTCCAGGATAAGTGATGAGGGTAGAGTCGGTTTTGTATCTATAATCTCCGCGATCTTTTCAATATCATCACTATATCTCTTAACTAACTTCTATAATAATTTGACAATACTTATCATAAGCTACATACTCCACTCTATTGCTCTATCCTCTGGAAGAATCTCTCATAATATTTCTCTGAACGAATCCTATTATTTCGAGGAATGGTCTCGATATTCTATAGTCTCATCTTCTCTGCAAAGATTCACTTATGTGGCAGTATTAATTATCTTATTTTTAGAGGAAGACATGATTTCGACACTTAATAAAATAACTCTATTTGGTCTTCTACTATCTCTCCTCTTCCCATTCTTAATTAGCTACAGAGGTTTCGAGAGAAGATATAGCTCACTCGTCGCTAAAATAGATAATGTATCAACAGTTACCAGATACATGACGCTACTACCAGATCTAAGAGGAGATGTATTAAGTTATACAAAGAATTGGTTCGAGTTGCAGAATTCAACAATACCGATAATTATCTCAGCTCTCCTAACTAGTGTAGCAGTGGAATTACTCATGGTGCCTATACCAGCTGCTTTCAGAAGTATGCTCGGGCAACAAGGATTATTAATCATATACATAGTCATAGGTTTACTAACTGGCTTCTCAATACTAATTTTTTCAGGGGCTATCTCAAAGCCTTATTTAATAGGCATATTAAGAGTTCCTCTAGTAATATCTATCTTGTTCCTTATTCCTCAGGCAGTAGATACGGAGTATATTATTCTGCTAGGTTTAGTATACGCTGTTTTTAGTGTTCTAAATAATATGTTCTCAACAACACTTTACAACATATATAATCAAAGATCATTTGGTTTTGGTTTGGGTATCTATATGTCTATTCTAGAGATCGGATCTGTGATCGGGGATCTCCTTATATGGCTGATACTAGGAGGCTTAGGATACAGTGTTATCCTATTAATCTCAACTATACTACTTATTCTCTCAATTATTTTTCTGAGGTAAACTAATTTTAGGATATGATTTCAAGGAGTTACAGAGATCTTCTAGTAGAGAAACTGGGTGAGGAGATAGCAAAGAAGCTTCCTAGAAGTTTTGATATAGTTGGAGACATAGCGTTGATAAAGATCCCTGATGAATTAATGATATACTCGAGAGAAATTGGTGAAGCTATTATGAAGATCCATAAAAACGTGAGATCAGTTTATGCTAGAAGAAGTGTCTCAGGCATATACAGGATCTCTGAAACAATACACATAGCCGGGGAAGAAAAATCAGACACTATCTATACTGAGAACGGCATCAGATTCTATGTGGATATTAAGAGAATGTATGTAAACCCACGACTATCCACTGAGAGAGCGAGAGTAGCTGAGTTAGTCTCAGACGGTGATAAAGTCCTCGATCTATTCGCGGGATACGGTGCCTATGCACTAAATATAGCTAAGAGAAGAGATGTATACGTAGTCGCCTCAGACTTAAATATCTACGCTGTTGAAGCAATGAAGAAATCTATTAAATTAAATAAACTCATCGGTAGTGTAGAACCTATTGTTGGAGAAGCTATTCACGTAGTAAATGCTTTGAGAGAGAAGACTTTCGACGTAATCATTGCTGATAACCCAACTAAAATAGATTTTTTTATTAAGTATATTTCGAAACCATTGAAGAGAGATGGTAGATTAATACTCTATGTGTTAGCAGATGATATAGAGTCTAAGAGAAGAATTTTAGCAGAAAACGAATTATTAGTTGAAGACTGTATCATAGTCAGAGAGTACTCAGCTAAGAAAAATATATTTAGATGCATAGCTAATCTTAGATAAAAATAATAGGAATAAGATTCTTGGTGATTTATCAAGTAGATTACGATAAGGAGACTTTTCTTTAGGATATCAATATAATTTTGATCCGTGTGATAAAATTTAAAATTTTCTATACAGAAAAAAAGGTGATATATTTGGGGTATGGTAATTCTATAAAAATTATTATATTGACAATTGCCGTGGTCTTGATCTTGGCGATATCTATACCCATAGTAGCGGGTTACGTAATTGCTTGGTATAGTAGTCCTATTAAACCTCTTAAAGTAGTTCCCGTGAGAGAAGATAATAAATGGATGTTTACACCTATTTACTCAGAGATTGTATATGGAGAGGAGCAAGGAATCGAAGTTATTATCCCATCTCCATCTGAACTAGGGGTTGCCGGGACCATCACTTCTCTTAAGATAATGTCTTATTCACCTAATAAAGTGATTGAGTTATACTCAGGTGGTTATAGACCAAGTATATTTCTCTCTATGAGAGGATTATTAAGTGAGTTAATAAGAGAGTGGGCAACGAATAGATCTGGTGACATTGGTTATGTGAAGATTCCTTTATTAATAGATCTATTCATAGTGGACAGAGATAAGGTCTATTACTATATCCTAGTTGCACACATTGATCCTCGCGAAGTTATGAGTCTAGGATCAAAGCAGTACATAAGAATCAAACCTACCATAGCAAGATTAATACATACGTACTCTATCATCGATATCGAAAATAGCGGTAGGATCGTTTCTCAAAATATTATTAAGAAAATTAATGAGATCTCAACACAGGGAGCAGGTCCTTTCTGCGATGAGTTCACAAGATATGAGTGGAGATTTAACACAACATATTTTGATATTGAGAGAGATTTCGGCGGCTGGATCCCTGTTTTAGCTATACTGAATCCTTACACATACTCAGCAACAGTAGAACTTAATTACTTTGTAATAACAATCAGTAAGTACGTTTATGTGTCATTAACCGTAGTCTTAGGTATAGAAACAGGTTATTTCCAATTCTCATGGGAAAAATTCGACATAGTTAGATGGATACTTCAATACTCAGAGAGATATATAACAAAACCTCCTTATCTTACATACATAGAGCCAAACAAAGCATATATCCTATACGTGAAGGGAAGTGCTGACCTCCTCCCCGCCCTAAAGGGCGAGGGCTCCGCCCGTTAGGGCTGGGAGGTTTGGGCTACATCCCCTCTGGGAGGGTTTAGCCCTGGGCCGGGTCTCTGGCCCATTACCCCTATGGATTTTCAAGGAACTTAAAGAAACGAAAGGTTTGAGAAGTCTAGAGTTCTCCACAATAAATCTTGATAATATATCTGGTTTAATAAGATCAATATATTGGTTGATTAAAATATCCTTCAGAAGAACCTGAGAACATATATGGTTAGAGCCCAGGACTCTTCTTACGGAGGATCTCATTAATCTCCGATCCTATACCTCCTCCTCCAGGAGTCTCTATAATTACTTCATCTCCTTCATAGATCTCTATAGAGAATTTAGAGGGCATCTCAATTATTTCTCCACTGGATCTCCGGATCCTTATTTTCCCAGGTGCCCCCGATCCTCCTCCCCACAGACCCCATGGAGAGTGGCGGAATCTCTCTGCTAAGACAGATAATTTCGCTGATCCTTCTAATAATATGAAGCTTCTGATTATACCATCTCCACCTCTGTAAATACCCTCACCACCGCTTCCTTCTCTAATCATGTATTTAGTGTAGAGAAGTGGATAAGATCTCTCCGCGATCTCAATAGGTGTATTAAGAGTATTAGTCATATTAACATGTACGCCTGAGACACCGTTTTTACCCGGCCTGGCTCCTGTGCCTCCTCCAATGGTCTCGTAGTAGCTCCAGTAGCTACCGTCTCTACGTAAGCCACCGATCATTACATTCATCATGGTTCCTGAACCCGCTGCCGGGACTTTATCGGGTAGTGCCTTAGCTAATGCCCTGAATATTACATCAACTATTCTCTGACTCGTCTCCACATTCCCACCAGATACTGGGAGAGGCTTCTTTGGATTAAGTATTGTTCCCTCAGGAGCTATTACCTCAAGCAACTCATAGAATCCTTCATTAACAAATACTTCTTTTCCCATAAGAGATCTTATTGCGAAAGATGATGCGGAGAAAGTTACGCCGTAAACAGCGTTTATAGGTGCTTGAATATTCTCGGAGGAGCCTGTGAAATCAATTTTTATTTTCTCATTTAATATCTCGACACGGGCTCTTATAACAAGATCCTTGTCACCATACTCCAGATAATCCTCAGCCTCATACAAGCCTCTCGGCCACTCACTTATGTATTTTAGAGAGAGTTGTTTAGAGTAGTCAATAGTTTTACTCCAGGCCTCAGTCACAGTAGTTAAACCGTATTTATTGATTAATGAAGTGATCATCTCAATACCTCTTATATTAGCGGCTATTTGAGCACTTAAGTCACCAACCGCGATTCTTGGGTTCTTGAAGTTCTCAGCTAGTAACCTCATGATCTCTTTATCAATTATTCCTCGCTTAACGAGTTTAATTGGTGGAATAATAACACCTTCTTCATAAATAGTTTTAGCCTCAGGATTCATACTACCAGGCACAGGACCTCCAACATCTACGTGATGAGCCTTATTCACCGCGTATCCAACTAACTTATCATTGTAGTATATGGGTGCTAGAAGCATCAGATCATTTAAGTGAGTACCTGAAATATATGGATCGTTAACAAGCACCATATCACCTTTCTCAAGAACAATGTTTTCTTTCTCGATCCACTTAAGCAAATTAACCACACCCACTCTAAATGATCCTAGGTGAACTGGTATGTGCTCTGCTTGCGCAACTATTCTTCCTCTCTCATCAACTATTGCGCAGCTATGATCCATTCTCTCCCTGATATTAGGTGAAAAAGCAGATCTCTTTAAAGCAACACCCATTTCCTCAGCAACGTATATTGTAGCTCTAGCAATAATCTCCCAAGAAACCACGTGTCTCACCTCTTAACCAAATGTATTTCACCGTAAGAGCCCACGCGACCAACCCATCCCTGAGGAATAATAGTTGTTGAACTCATCTCCTCAATAATTGCCGGTCCCTCAACAATCTGATCAATCCCGAGATCATCTCTATAATACACATTAGCTCTAACCCATTCTCCTAATAAATACGCTCTCCTAGACCCCCTAGGTAGGGCTCTCTCAGAAGATCTCTTGATAATCTTAGTTAAACTGCTAATATCAATATGTCTCTTCTTCACACCAAATACTCTTATAGTCACGATCTCTACTTCCTCCTCCAAGACAAAACCATATGCTCTATAATGTCTCTCATTAAAATCTCTCCTTATTCTATCTATATCAGCTGGTTTAGAAACTGGTATAGTAAGCTCCCACCCCTGCCCCAGATATCTTACATCAGCGTATCTCAAGAAGTAATCTACTGAACCGATCCTGTCAATAATTCTTTTCTCCAGTAGCTGATACTCTCTCTCAAGATCCCTCGGAAAAGAAGACCTAGCCTCAAATCTCTGATCTGCTAGTAGCAGACCCAAAGCACTGAAATTACCTGGTTGAGGAGGAACAATGATTCTTTTTATACCCAGCTCCTCAGCGATCTCAGATGCGTGTTGAGGACCCGCTCCGCCGAAGGCTACTAAAGTAAACTCTGAGGGATCTAAACCTCTCTCTACAGTCACGAGTCTAATTGCTCTAGCCATCTCTAGATTAGCTAATTCAATAGCTTCTATCGATACCTCCTCCGGATCCCCTAGTCTTCTCAGGGCTTTCTCAGCAAGTTCTCTGCTCAACGTGAGTAATCCGCCCGCTAATTTCTCAGGGATCCTCCCTAAGTATAGATTCGCGTCTGTTATCGTGGGATCTGCCCCACCTTTTCCATAGCATGCGGGACCTGGATCAGCACCAGCGCTTATGGGACCTATTCTGAGAGCACCTGCCTCATCTCTCCAAATAATTGTTCCGCCACCGGCTGAGACTTCTGAGAGATCTATGAAGGGGAATCTTATGGGATACCCCGATCCCTTAGTAATTCTCCCGTAGTGAGCTTCTCCACCAACCTCATACTCAGTAGTTATACTTATCTCATAATCAACAACGGTTCCAGCCTTAGCAGTTGTGCCACCCATATCAAAACTAATTATCTTCGCGATATTCAGTGCCTTAGAGAACTCCGCTGAGGCAATAACACCAGCCGCAGGACCACTCTCAATTAATTGAACAGGTCTCTCCACGGCCTCTGAATCATCTATTAACCCACCTGAACTAGACATGATAAAGAATCTCTGGACACGATACTCCTCAAAAAGCTTTTTTAGAGCATCAATATATCTCGCCACAAGAGGCATTAAAACAGCGTTTACAACAGTTGTTGATGTTCTCTCATACTCTCTCGGTTCAGGAGCCACCTTATGAGAAGAAGATATGTATTTAATATACTTCTTGAGGTAACTCTCGATCTTCTCTTCATTAGATGGATTAATATATGAGTGAAGCAGTGAGATAGCGACACTAACCACATTTTCATCAACTAATCTCTTGGCTAAGTAAGTAAGCTCATTATCATCAGGTTCTCTAATAACTCTGCCCCAAGCATCAACACGCTCATTAATCTCGAAACGAAGCTCTCTAGGAACAAATTGTTTTGGTTTGTCGAAGAATAAGTCGTAGAGCCTAGGTCTATTCTGTCTACCGATCTCAATCACATCTCTGAAACCCTTCGTGGTCACAAGAGCCGTCTTAGGGATCTCGAGACCAATTTGACCAAAAACAGCGTTGGTAGCCACAGTAGTTGCGTGAACAACTTCAATAATCTCGTAATCTCTTAATAGTCTCAGCACCTCAGACACTGCTTTCTCAGGTTCTCTAGGAGTAGACGAGACCTTGAAGAAATTAATTAAGCCATCTTCTCTCAAAACAACAACATCAGTGAAAGTCCCACCAATATCAATTGAAACATAAGCTCTCAAGAAGATCACTCCTCAGCACGGCTCATAGATACTACTCAATAACCTAATTTTCACTGCGAAATATATTGTTATGTATCGACACTAGTAAATCAATATCTCTAGAGACCCTGTCATAGCTAAATTAACACTTAAGCCAATATACCTGCCAGAAATATATTCCCGAACTACTTTTTTAATTGCTCTTCTAAGAATCTCATCTAATGTAGAGGGTTTGATGCCGAGGATCTGTGAGAGCCCTGATAGATCAATGTTTTTGGGATAATCAAAGTGGTCATATTCATATGCTGCTATTAGAGCAAGTAATTAGTAACTCAGGTGTAATAGTATCACATATTGATACAGTTTTAAGCATATAAATCAATTATAGTCTTTGTGAATATTAAGATCTTAATTAACTCACTCTATTAGATCGACCAAAAAATTTAAATAAGTTATAATCGTGTATCGTGATGGACTCCCTATGAGCGAGACTATTAACTATTTCATAGTGAATAGATCTGCAGAAGATGTTATGGAGCACTTAAGTGATCTTAGTAATATTTTCATTCCTATCCCAGAGAGCACTATACTATATATTAAAGACATCTCAGATAAAAACGAGCGAAAATGGGTTGTTAAACTAATGAATCCATTTACTGGAGAAACCAATGTATTTGTTAGAAGTGAGATTAATGAGGAGGAGATAATATACAGAATATCTGCTGGTAATCTCGTAATCAGATACAAGATCTATGGGCTAGACAAAGATAATACGATAATTGAGCAATCTATCTCTAAGAAGGATATGGCACCTTACTACTTGAGCAAAGAATTCTATTTAATGAAAGATCGGATTATTAAGAGCCTGAGAATGATGGGAAACAACGTATTCGTTAAAGAGATTTCAAGAGAAGAATTCCTCAAATTATTATCTGTTGATCCAAGTAATCAAGGAGCCCAGGAAGAAATAATTAAACTTAGTGCAAAAGATACGTCTACATCTCCTAAAGAAATTACTGAAATTCAAGAGATCAAACAACCAATTCAAGAAGCTCCGAAGAAAGATCATAATATCAATCCAGTGATTAGTATTCATAAATGCTCCGAGTGTATGTTTTATGAAGAAACAACAAGCTACTGCATAATTTTGATGAAGAAGATCGTGAATGTCTCAGAACCGCTGTGTAAAGGAGAGTCATTTATTAGTAGAGGTCAATAACAGAAAATGAGATGAAGAAAAACTAGTGATGTAACGAATATTATATCGTTAATCTGCCACCATTGATACTTAGTGTGTGTCCAGTAATAAATCTAGATCTTGGAGACGCTAAGAAGAGAACTGCTTCAGCTATGTCCTCTGGCTTAGCGATGTCTCTTAGCGGATGCATCTCAATAATTCTTCTTCTCTCCTCAGGATCAGACAATAGATCAGATACCATATCAGTCTCAACAAAACTAGGTGCTACCGCGTTCACTCTTATCTTCGGAGCTAATTCCACCGCGAGTTTTCTTGTTAAACCAATAACACCTGCTTTAGAGGCTACATAAGCAACAGAGCCT
>JBMFLZ010000006.1:52491-59268 GCA_049970935.1 Sulfolobales archaeon
CTGACATGTCCTGTTTGACCAGATATACTCGCGATATTAATTATACTACCCCACTCAGCCTTCTTAAGAAGCGGAAGAAATATCTTGGTTACTAAGAATACACCAGTTAAATTAACATCAATAACTCTCTTCCACTCATCAAGAGATAATTCCTCGAAACTTGATGTTGATAATATACCTGCGTTATTAACTAGTATATTTAGGTAGGGGAATCTCTTCGAGACTATTTCATAGGCTTCTCTAATCTCTATGGGATCAGCTACATTCATTTTTACGTAAAAACTCTCTACACCATAACTCAATACTTCTTTCAGCACCTCCTTAGCTAAATCCTCTCGATTATTATATGAGAATGCCACGTTATAGCCTTCTCTAGCGAATCTCAAGACAATACTTCTACCAATTCCTCTACTGCCTCCTGTGACAAACGCGTATATCTTCATATTGTTTCACTAGTAAATAGTTGTTTCTTGAGGAATTATTTTTATATACATATGCTAAGAATCTTGGTGTCTGAATGCTTAATGCTAAGGAGTTGTTTGAGAAGATCTATGAGGAGTTTTCAGAGTATAATGCGTATAAACTTCTTACTCGAATAACTCAGTTTCACAGGATCCCTGGTTCAAATGGTTTGCTTGAGGCAGCGGATACTTTGTATAAGTGGCTGAGAGATAATGATTTAGATAGCGAGATTAAATATTTCGATGTTGATGGATCCCTGAGGTATCTCACTATAGAAACACCTGTTCCATGGGATGTTTATGATGGCGAGATAAAGATTCTGGGTTCCAGAGAGGAGGTTCTTCACAGATTTATTGACTCACCTACTATGGTTATGACTTATTCACCGCCTGGCGAGGTTGAGGGAGAAGTAGTTTATGTTAAAAGAGGTTATCGCGAGGATTTTGATAGAATTGATGTGAGAGATAAAATAATTCTTTCTTCTGAGCCATATTTTTCTTATAGATATGCTAGTTCTCGTGGTGCGCTAGGATTCATATACTACAATCCTAATGCGGGGGTGGAGGATGGTGTGCCTTATGCAAGTATTAGACTTAATAAGGAGGAGACAAAGATCCATAGGATCCCCGCGGTCAGTATTTCGAAGAAGAATGCTATGAGAATAATTAATTCATTGGAGAAAGGAGAAAAAATTAAGGTGGCGATAAGAGTTAGATCTGTATTCAAAGATTCATCTAGGATCCCCGTTGTAATTGCTGGGATCAGCGGGAAGAGAGATAGGGAGATTTGGTTAACAGCTCATTTATGTCACCCATCTCCAGGAGCCAATGATAATGCCTCTGGGGTAGCGGCCTTAGCCGAGGGATTGAGAGCGTATAAGCGATTAATAGACAAAGGCGTTTTGAATGAGCCTAAGATTGGTATAAGAGTTATTTGGACAGCCGAGTACTTGGGTTATAGCGCTTATATATCTAGCATAGGAGTAGATAATCTGCGAAAATTAGTTGCTTACAACATTAATCTTGACATGGTTGGTGGCGATGATCTCAGGACAGGATCTGTACTAACTCTACATAGAGCACCTACACCGAATTCATCTCTTATTAATCTCGTCGCGGAAGAATTTTTCGAAAATGCTGTAAGAGGCTCCCGTGGGTTAGTGTCTAGCGTACCAATCAATAGATCCTCTGTTGAGCCTTATAGCTCTGGTAGCGATCACGATATATTCAATGTTTTCTCGATACCCTCTATAATGATTATTACGTGGCCCGACAAATATTATCACACGGATCTCGATAGACCCTCTAATATTAATCCGATGATGCTAAAGATCACAGGATCAATGGCTTACTCAATAAGTCACTACATATCTCAATTAGATAAGAAAGATCCGGTTCTTCTATTAGATCTCGTTGAGAGCTACATTAACAAGATCCGTGGAGAAAAAATATTGAGAGAATTACTTAACGAGGACAAGACCAGGATCCTCGTAAACAAGTGCTTAATCCCCAAATACCTAGCGAGAATATATGATGAGTTAATACAATTATTCACAGACCCAGACACACATACAACAATTATAAACAAAAAAGATGAGTTAATTAAAAAAGCCGTGTGCAAAGAGGATCTCGATAGATTATTCATGGATAAGTTAGTAGATTACCAGCACTTACTCGACAGGAAGATTAAGACAAATTATCAAGGAGTGCTAACTCTCAGAGAGATATACAAGAGATTAGAACCCGATGAAATTGATGAGCTTAGGAGAAGTATTGAGAATAGAAACATGTTTATGATAAATGTAGCCCTCGAGTATCTATCGCTTATGAAGGATAATACTGTAAGAGAATATCTTCAACTGCTTTACGCGGACTACAGATTTGATCTTGAGGATCTTAGATTAGTATTGGGTCTAATCGGTACTATGAGTAAATTAAGTCTGGTTAATCTGATCTAATTTACTGAATTTTTTGAGGAGATCTATATGTTATTCTTTAATATTAAGTTATTTGATGTTAATAATATTGGTTATAGCGGTCTTGGGCTGACAACTCATGAGTTTAAATGAGTTCAAACAGAAGATCCTCACATTATTGAGAGAAGATGAAGAATTTCGCTACGCAGTAGCAGGTCTCATTGGATTAACAGAGATCCTGAGAGAATTAAGAGAACTCAGAAAAGCAGCTCATGAACAAGGAGAGATCCTGAGAACACTTCAAGAGGCCGTGGTGAGACATGAGAAAGCAATACAATCGCTACAGGAGACTATAATAAGACATGAGAAAGCTATTTTATCACTTCAAGAAGCAGTTAAATCACTGGCAGAAGCTGTAGCGAGGCAGGGGAGAGCGATTGAGTCTCTTCAAGAGTCTGTGAGAGATCTTTCGAGAACTGTTGCCGCGATCGGTAGAAGATATGGTGTCGTCACCGAAGAAGCTTTTCGAGAAGCTATAAAGTATCTTATTGAAGATCTTTTAAAGACCTATAAAGTCACTAGATGGACATATCTCGACTCTGAGGGGGTGGTGCATGGAGCACCCTCTATTATTGAGATAGATGTGTTAATTAGAGACTATGAGCACATATTAGTTGAGTATAAGGCCTATGCAGATAGAGGAGATGTTGCTGAGTTACATAGAATAGGGATTCTCTACGAAAAAATATTAAAGATAAAACCGAGACTATTGATTGTTGCGGCATCAATTAGTAGGAGAGCTTATGAATTAGCTAAGAACCTAGGTATTGAGGTTAGAGCTGGAGAAATATCGGAATAAACTTTGGGAATAGGATCATTTATAAGTGTCTTCGGGAAATGAGATATTCATGATCCATATGGAAAGAATTTATACTCCTCATATTAAAAGTATGTGAGTTTAAGTCACTAGGTTAGGTGATGTCTCAATGACTATTGTGATCAGCAATATATCTAAGAGCTTTGGTAAAGTTAAGGCACTTGATAAAGTCTCTTTCGAGGTTAGAAATGGAGAGATAGTGGGCTACGTAGGATTAAATGGCGCTGGTAAAACAACCACAATAAGAATATGCGCCGGAGTACTACCACCTGACGAGGGAGACGTGTTAATAGATGGGTACTCAATAACTAAGGATAAGAGAAGAGCCTCGCAGAATATTGGTTGGATACCTGAGATACCACTCTTCGAAAAAGATTTCAAGGCACTTGACTACTTCGTGTATATAGCCGGTTTCCATGGGATACCGGCTAATGAGGCTAGGAGAATGGGTAGAGAGTATTTGGAGAGAGTAGGATTAGGAGACGCACTAAACAAGAAGCTAGGTCAGTACTCACAGGGAATGAGAAAAAGATTTGCTCTAGCACTATCAATGATAAGTGATCCACAGAACTACTTATTTGATGAGGTTCTCAATGGATTAGATCCTCAGGGAATAGTATTCTTCAGAGAACTGGTCCTAGAGCTAAAGAAGAGAAATAAGGCAGTGCTATTCTCATCACATATACTCTCAGAAGTAGAGAACATAGCCGATAGAGTAGTATTTATACACAAGGGAAGAATAGTTGCTAACATGACTATGAGCGAGATAAAGAGCAAAGCAGGTAGTGAGAGTAGAGCACTAGAAGAATTCTTCTTCAAATTAATTGGTGAATTAAAATAATTTCCCAGATCCATTGATCTGTTACTTAGAAGTGATTCTTTCTTCTCAGCAGAGATAGACGTGAATTGAGCTAATCTCACTTATATTTGCTATAAAGGATCTTGTAACTTAGTCTCTAATTCTTGAAGCAACTTCTCCACATAAACAAATATCTTCTTAGCCATACTTAGCGCTTGTTCAGCATCGTATCTCGTGTATAATTCCTCTGCGGGTATTCCCGCTTCTTCATCACCATACATCGCAAGTTCTCTCTCTTTTCGTAGAGATCTCGAGATTGATGCGAATTCATCTATATGTTCTCTAAACCAATCAGGGAATCTGTTTTTCTCTCTCCTTAGAACCGGGCCTGGATCATGCCACTTAGGTGGCTCAATTCCGACGATTCTTAGAGCAGCTTTCAATGATAATTCTACTGCTTCTTGACATTGTCTAACTACATATGGGTAATTCCCTGCATCTAATTCCTCTTCTGCATGTTTTATTCTATCACGTGCTTGTCTAAGATTAGATTTTGCTAGAGCAATATTATTCAATTATTATCACGTCTCCATACTTCGCGTCTTTCTTTAGTACCCAATACCATTTTTTCCCAATATAGATCCTTTTAGCTCCTAACTCTCTTAATTTCTCAAGTAAACGAGCCAGTATCTTCTCGAAGAAGCTGTCTTTATCATATACTATCACCGCATCCTCAACCATGTCTAGGTATAGTGGTGATATTTTCTCAGCCTCCTCTCTGGTCTTCAGAATCGGTGATATGGATAGTGAGTAGCCTTTCTTGTACAGATCCTCTAATAATGGATCAATTCTTTTCTCCGCCTCAACATATCTCTCGATTCTCTCGAGACGAGACTTAGGCAGTTTCTCGATAACAATTAACAGATCAAGATCACTATCTCTTCTAGCCTCGCCGCGAGCAACACTACCATACACAACCACAGAAACTAGATCTGGGCCAAACACATTATTAAGCTCCTCAACAAGTCTCTTCACAACAGATCTATAAGGCTCAGCAATATGCTCTAAGCCTTTCTTAAACAATGTATCATCTCTCTAATAGATTTATCCCGAAAAATATTATATCCTTAGTCTCATCACGATATTTGGTTTAGTTGTCGCGATCTCATTGATTATTTCTTTACGGATCTCTTAGCATGCCTCAACCTGTTTTGGGTGGGGCTTTGCTCACATATTCACTTATCGCGATCACTGATATTATGAGGCCAGGTATCACTAAGTGCCCATAAGCTGAGTAGAAAGACTCCTGAGCCAGGTAACCACTTATGATTGTTCCCAGGGTCATTCCTAGGTATCCTCCTGAGAATAGAAGGCCCATAGCAAATGCTCTCAAATCCCCAGACACCTCAGACACCCTCGCGAAGACCACTGGAGCAATTGTTGAGCTTGATAAAGCGATCATCACAAGAACCAATGCTATGTGGAGCAAGTCTCTGCAGTAGGGGATATAGGCTAGTGATGCACCGTATATAGATGATGTTGTTAGTAGAAGCACGTATCTAGGTCTGTATTTATCAATTAGGTATCCAATTAATGGTTGAGAAGCTATATACACAAGAGACTCTAGAGTCATTAATAAACCTATTACCTCGGCGCTGTACCCGAGATTATTCATATATAATGGAAATAGCATCCAGTATGAATAGAGTAGATACCATTCTAGAGCCAGGAGAATAGAGTATCTAAATATTCTTCTCAGAGTAGAAATTATCTCTCTACGAATCTTGGTATCAACATGACCTTTTCTCCTCTCCGATGGAGCCGCCCCCACTAATGTGATCACGCTGAGAAAAAATATGGCTGATAATATAATCACTGTCTCATAACCATACGTAGACGCTAGATACCCGCCTACTACTGGAGCCAGAGCCCCAGCTATCGCGGATAAGGCATTAGCAATCGCCATAATCCTTCCGCTAGCTCCTAGTACAGAGGCTTTCTCAGAAACCAATGCCCAAGCAATAGGCACTAGAAAAACCCCGAAAAAACCCACCAAAACCCTACCCAGGATCAGCACAGAGAAGTCCTTAAGCAATAAAAGCATTATACCAAGTGAAGAAAAAACTGAGCCTAAGACCAGCGTAATTCGCCTGCCAATGATATCGGCAATGAGACCCGCGGTGGGGGAGAGAGGCACTCTGACTATACCTAATATACCTACTAGAAAGCCTATGAGCAAAGGCGCGTAGCCTATCGCCTCGAGATATAGAGGCAGAATAAAATTAATTAAGAAGGAGGAGAGATAAAGAATGAATATAGAGGAGATGTATAAAGATAATTCTATCACGTGCCTTCGATGCGTATCCATAGCTATGTAGTATGTATTCCCGAGCCTTAATAATTCTTTTCTGCATTATTATAGGTGCAGGAGGATCTCAGAGATCTTGTTATGGAGCAAATACGGTCTTTAGCGCTAAGATTCTTAGATCTTTTCTCAGCGTAATTTTTCAGCGATCTTTTTCTGTTGGGGGCGGGTCTGATACGATCATCATGATCGATTCATTTTTCGACGAATCTTTTTCAGTTGTTGGGTACAGAAAAGTTTTTAAGTCTAGGGTGCACAAGTGAAATATTTAGCGAGTCCCCATGATCCAGGCCATTGCCTATATCAGAGTTAGTCAAGAGGACGAGAACCCTGATAATCAATGGTTTGTTATCCGTGAC
>JBMFLZ010000007.1:0-7130 GCA_049970935.1 Sulfolobales archaeon
CAAGTAATTATAGAGACACAAGATAATAAAAAAGCTGTGATTCCTCAGAGAGTATTATGTGAGGTCTTGAAGAGATATAATATATGTTTATCACAAGAGATTCTTAAGCAAATAAAGTGTTAGTAATTTTGTCGTCAATCACTATTAGCTAGGGTAAATAAGAAAATCGTAGAAATACTTCAGAGGATCATATATAAAATCCGATCTCTCTTTAGTTCAGAGATTAATAAAACATATAAGCTCAATAAGTATAAGGATATATCGCAGGTGAATGAAGAAAAATGGCGCAACAAGGTAACAACACTGTATTAGTAGGGAAAAAGCCAGTAATGAACTATGTCTTAGCAGTATTAACATTATTAAACCAAGGCTTTGATAGAGTTGTTGTTAAGGCTAGAGGGAGATCAATTACAAAAGCGGTTGATACAATAGAAATCCTGAGAAATAGATTCTTGAAAGATAAAATTAAAGTAGATTCAATAAAAATTGACAGCGAAGAAATAACTAGACAAGACGGCAAAAAAGCTAGAGTATCAACGATAGAGATACAAGTATCAAAACATGAATAATTTTAAAAAGATCTACTGCATATCTCCTCTTCTTCAACTTTTTTGGATTAGGTGGTGTTTTTGTTTCTCTATGTAATCGGTACTGGCATTGTTAAGAAAAGCAATGTTATCCATATGATCAAAATAACTACTTTCTTAGAGACACTACTAAATTTCTCGTAACTGGCCACCGGATTAGGTGTGCTTAAACCAGTTATTAGAAATATTATCAGCAGAAATATGCCCATGCTAGTTAAAAACGTATCTCTAGTGATCAATGAAAAGAGTAGCAATATTGTTACCAGTAAGAAACTCGTAGAGATATGCACTCTGGGAGAAACAATACTTCTCATTATTTGACCACCATCTAATTGTCCTACGGGAAGAAGATTCATAAAATGTATCAATATAAGAAGATACGCAGCCAGTGCCTCAGGACTTAGCAGCACATAGCCCTCAGCTTTACCAAAGAATATGTTCTCAAGAATCAAGAAAATCATAGGAACTACATTTATGGGCACAGTTTCTGAGGGGAGAGATGTTGTTGGTGGAATAACTATAGAAAGCGATAATCCATAGAGAGATAATACAAGAGAGGCCAAGAAACCAGCTGATGGACCCGCGATCGCTAGAATCGCCAAATCCTCTAATGTAGAAGGTAAAGCCCTCATAAATATCACTGCCCCAAAAGTTCCCAGCGTTATTCCTGGAACACCAGGTATAAATAGTGGAATCGTACTTGCTATACCAAGGATTCTTGACACTATAAAATGACCAAACTCGTGAAAAGCTAGAACAAATAGTATGCCACATACTAAAATTATTGCCCTTAATGATATACTAAGATTCGTGTAAGCGATCCCAAGATCCCTTTGTAGTGACACCCACGAGAGGATCCATGTATACGCAGTGATTGATACTGTAGTAATAGTTAATAGAAGAAATAGTGTAAAAACTCTTCGTGAGACCTTACCTATGTTTCTTAATCTATGTATCTCTAATATAAATTCCTTTTCATTTTCTCTAAGAATAATTTGATAATTCCTTGACATCAGTTCTTTATATAACTTCTTAACATGATCTATGCTCCTACCCAACTCTCGTGGTATCACACTGAGTCTCATGTAATCTTGTGATAAAGAATATACCTCCTTTATCAAGAAATATTTTGATGTGATACTTAGGATATTATCAATACTATCTTGAGCACCTAAGGCTTCAGGCATGATCTAGACCTGAGATATCAATCTCTAAATCTCTTAGTGTAAAAAGATACTCAACGCCGTTGGGAAGTCTCCTTTTTATAACCACTGGGAGAATTTTTCTTTTTACCTCCTCAATAGCTATATAATAAGGATCTTTTTTTTCTAGATTATCTATATTTATCAGAGGTGGAGCTCCTAAGGAGAGCTGTAGAGCCCTCATAGCAACAATTCTAGCAAGCTCGTATCTTGTGAGTTTTTTAATCTCAGCAAATACGATTCTCTTCAATCTCTTCGACCTACAAAATCCCTACAGAAAATAATGATAAATAAAGGTTTTTAAATAGCTCTTTTTACTAAAAAAGAAATTCTTTAATTCATTAATCGAGTTCAGGTGTTTCTGGTTTTCCTTTTTCTTTCTCTTCTCCTTTCTTCTCCTCTTTCTTAGGTGCAGCTCCAACAATATCATCTATCTTTAGAATTGTTGTGGCTACCTCAATTGCTCCTTTGATTATTTGCTTCTTAACGAGTGTTGGATCAATTATATTAAGCTTTGAGATATCCTCTAAAACTTTTCCGCTATTTACATCTATACCAGCTAAAGTGTATCCCTCAGCATGATACTTCCTTAGCTGAAGTATCGTGTCTAGCACGTCCATACCAGCTGTATTAGCTAGTATAGATGGGATTTCTTCGAGAGCATCCGCCACCGCCTGTATAGCCAATTGCTCTTTTCCACCTATACTCTCAGCAAATTTCCTTAGTCTTAGTGCTATAGCCATCTCAGCCGCGCCTCCGCCGCCAACAACCATTGGTTCTCTTATTATGTTTCTTATTGCATTTAGAGCATCATTGATGCTTCTCTCGGTCTCATCAAGGATCATGTCATTTGCTCCTCTGAGGAGTATTGTGGCTGATCTCGGGTTCTTTGCACCTTCTATAAACACCATTTTATCGTTACCAACTTTTCTTTCTTCTACTAATTCTGCGTATCCTAGATCTTTCTCTGTTAGATCTCTTATGCTAGTAACTATTCTTCCTCCTGTTGCTCTCTCTAGTTTCTCCATATCACTTCTCTTAACTCTTCTGACAGCTAGAATACCTCTCTTAGCGAGGAAATGCTGAGCAACATCATCAATACCCTTCTGACAAATAACAACATTAGCACCAACAGAAGCGATCTTATCAACCATTTCTTTAAGTAATCTAGCTTCCTCATCTAAGAACGCTTTAATCTGCTCTGGTGAGGATATATTGATCTTTGCTGATATCTCTGGTTTCTCGATCTCTAGTGGAGCATCTAATAAAGCAATTTTTGCACCAACAACTCTCCTAGGCATAGCTGGGTGAACAACTTCTTTATCTAATACAATACCTCTAATTAATCTACTATCCGCTAGAGAACCTCCTTTCTTCTTCTCAATCTTTATATTATCTAGCACAACCTCGTATCTATCCCCTCTCTTCTCAGTAGCTATTAAGGCGGCTTCTATCACTATATCCATTAATTTATCCATTACGTCAGGAGTAGCTAGGTATTTACTGGCTAAAGTAGATATAAGAACCTTCTTTAATTCTCTCTTAGCAGCTTCTTGACCCTGTGGTGTTTCTAGGTCTCCTATAGGGATCTTTACTGCTATCTCATCTATTATTCTAAGAGCTTCATTAAGAGCTTTCTTATATCCCTCAATTATGATCGTGGGATGAATATTCTGATCCAATAATCTCTCAGCTTTCTCGAGAAGTGCTCCAGCTAACACAATAACACTAGTTGTTCCATCACCAACCTCAGCATCCGTAGCCTTGGCTGTTTCCACTAAAAGTTTTGCAGCAGGATGCTGAATCTCCATTTCTTTAACAATTGTTGCTCCATCGTTTGTTATTGTCACATCCCCGAAACTATCTATAAGCATCTTGTCGAGACCTTTTGGTCCTAAGCTGGTTTTTAGAACCTCTGCTAATGCCCTCGCGGCCAGTATATTACTTCTCAGTGCATCTCTACCAACGGTTCTCTGAGTACCTTCTTTGAGTATAAGAACTGGTATACCATAGCCAGCAGCCATTCAATCACCATTGATAATGAGAAACGGTTCTATATAAGCTTTTTCTTAAAATTTTTTTCGATCTGATTTTAGTTTTATAAAAATCTGTAATATGTTATTACAATAGCTATCTAAATTTTTGTAAGAATTAGTAAGTATAGCAAAACACTACTCACTCAGTCCGGCCAAGATCATCATTTATCAGTCCCGGATTCTTTCATCAAGTAATTTAGTAGATATTCATTTAAAACATCACTTACCAAAATTTAAATTTAGGAGCATTAAACAGAGGTGAATAACAACATAGTAGATACTACGGCAAGGCAGAGAGTAGTTCTATTGGTATTGAAGAAAAGTGACAAGATCTATGAGGCTGAAGCAAGGTCTTTATTAGAGACACTTGGGATAAAAAATATTTTTATTCACTATGTTAAGAAACCTAATCATAAATATTATCTTCAACAAGACTTTATTAAAAAATTATCCTCAACGACCGACGGGGCAAAACCTGATCTAATTGTTATCTACGATCGACTCAAGCCGTGGCAGTATTATCATTTGAAAAGAGAACTTAAAGAAGTAGAGGTTTGGGATTTAATTCATTTAATACTCAATATATTTGATACTCACGCAGGAAATATAGAGGCTAAATTACAAATTGAGCTACTTAGAATAAAACATCAAATTCCATTCGTAAAGGAGTACATAAGATTCTCTAGATTAGGAGAGCAAGTAGGTTTCATGGGACCGGGCGCATACGGCTATGAGGCACTACTTAAATCTCTCAGACGTAGAGAGGTAAATATAGCGAGAAGATTAAGAGAAATCAAGGATAAGAGAGAGATGCAGACTATAAAGAGGAAAGAATTAGGTCTACCTACAGTATCTATTATAGGCTACACCTCAGTTGGGAAAACAACTTTATACAATACTTTGACTGGAGATAAAAAGATCACAGGACCACATCTATTCAAAACATTATCACCTAAGAGCAAATTAATTAAGACCCCTTGTGGAGAAATGATTATAACTGACACCATAGGATTTATTAGAAAAATGCCTCCTGAAATAATAGATGTTTTTCACTCAGTTATTTCCGAGATAAAGTATTCTGACGCAATACTTCTACTAACAGATCCCACCGATCCTGTCGAGGATTACTTGGAGAAACTTCAGGTATCCATAGATATACTCAAGAAAATAGGGGTTTTAGAGAAACCAATAATAGTTTCTCTTAATAAAAAAGATCTTGTTAGTAGTGAGAGACTTAGATCCTACATAGAGTTAACACTAAATGCAATGCTTGAGAACAATGTATCAATAAGAGATATAATTGCTATCTCAGCTCTTAAGGGAGAGGGCATAGATAATCTTCTAATGGTCTTGTGTAAAAACATCGATCATTTAACACCTCGATCCAGTTATTCTTCCAAGTGATAATTTTGAGAAAACCAAGAATCATAATTTTCGACATGGACGGCGTAATCACTAATATAAGAAATTCGTGGAGATATCTCCACGAATACTTTACACCAGGTGCTGATCTCGACTCTGTGAATATTTGTAAAGAGAGGTATATTAGGGGTGAGATATCATACGCTAGATGGATGAGTTGTGATATTGAAACCTTGTTAAGGAATGCTAGAAGAGAAATTTTTAAACATGAAATCATAGATGCCTATAATAAGGTGGGTATATATGAAGAGATTAAGATACTTATTAGAGAAGCAGTTAATAGAGGTATTAGAAACTTCGCTATCGTAAGTGGAGGAGTATCTATTCTCGCAAGAATTGCTGGAAGTAAGCTAGGTATTAATGAGATATACGCGAATCATCTAATATTTGATTCTAGAGGAGCTTTAATACCCGCAGGAATTCCCGTTGTAGAACCTTTTGGAAAAGGTTCTATTATTAAAAAGATCCTTAGCAACAAGGGTTTAGACGAGAGTGAGACCGTGTACATAGGTGACAGTATATGGGATTTACCAGCGTTTGAGGTGGTCGAGTACCCAATAGCTATAGATTGCGAAGAGTGTCGCAAAGAATCTTACAATGATAAGATCTTGCATGTCTCTTCTCACAAAGAGCTTCTTGAACTACTATTTAAAAATTTACTAGTTTGAGTAAGAAAGATCTTATAAAGAAAATTATTAAAAGTTACAGCTGATTAAATTAATTAGAGTTAGTAGGGTACTTGGTGGCGTTAAGTGAATACACTCGACATAGATATAGCTATAACAACTGATAGAACTATGATGAGTGATCATCACGGCAAAGAATTCTTAGGCTTCATGGCTACAGGACCCTCACTATATATGCCTGAGTTTTTCTGGATGTATATATGCTGCCCAAAACCTAAGGTAGACAAGTATGGGAGACCACACGTAGCACCATATGGGCTACGGAAAGTTGAGGCAAAATTAATTGATGAGGGATTTAAAGCCGCAGTTATAGATCCTGATTACATAGATAGATACTTAGACAAGATAAAGATTCTTATGATAGGACATCACGATTACTTTGCTTATGGACCACCCAGCTCTGAATGGTGGCTTATAACTAAGAAGACACCTGTTAATAGAAAGAGCTTTATAAAGTTTCTCTCAAGAGAAGATATAAGAAGAGCTAAGAAAAAAGGTCTCAAAATAGTTGCTGGGGGACCCGCCGCCTGGCAATGGTTCTGGGAACCTAATTATTGGGAGAGCTTCGGTGTTGATGTTGTAATAGACGGCGAGTCAGAGAGGATCCTTCCTGAGGTAGTTAAAAAGCTACTAAACGGAGAATCAGTGCCTAGATACATATACGTAGGTATTCATGATGCACCATCACTCGATGAAATCTCTACTATTAAAGGACCTAGTGTAAATGGCTTAGTAGAAATCATGCGCGGATGTCCTCGCGGATGTAGTTTCTGCTCGGTCACTCTGAGACCCCTAAGGCACTATCCTCTTGAAAAAATAGAGAAGGAGATATTAGTTAATGTTAGAAACGGAGTGACATCTGGTATACTACATAGTGATGATGTACTTCTGTACGGGGCCAAAGGCGTTGTTCCTAATCCAGATGCATTAATCAAGGTTCATGAATTAGCCTTAAAGTATTACAAGAATCTTGCGTGGAGCCATGCTTCTCTCGCAGCAATTGTTGTTGCTCAAAGAGAATATAAATTAATAACTAAGTTGACAGAGATGATCTATTCGAAAACAAATCAAGATTATTTAGGTGTTGAAGTAGGTATAGAGACAGGATCTGTTAGATTAGCAAAAATCATCATGCCTGCCAAGGCAGCACCTTATAGACCCGAAGATTATCCCTCAATTGTTGAAGAAGCATTTTCT
>JBMFLZ010000007.1:7228-10909 GCA_049970935.1 Sulfolobales archaeon
ATCGATAACATAATTTTTCTAGTTTGTTAAAAGAGGATAGCACATGCGATGAGACTTAGAAGAGATTTAATAGGGAAAATATATCTCTTACTACCAATGGATCGTATCGAATTAGCCTTAGCCGAAGTAAACATATTAGTTGATGCCTTAGGTCTAGAAATAATTCATATAGAACCAGGGGTTATATTGGTAGATTACACAGATCATGTTTATAGAGAAGATATTTTCAGAAGATTATTAGACACCGATTTCTCCATGATCAAGGAATTAGGTATTTCTCTATGGGTTTTTGAAGATATAGAGACATGTGATGAGTTAAAGAGTATTTTAATTAAATTAAGAGATCACGTATGTTTATCAGGAGAGCTCAGAATCAGAGTTATTAAGGATAAATATATTAAGATTAGCCCATATGAGATTATGAATCTACTGGATAAGTGCTCTATAGAGAATACTGATACAAGTATTATAATAGGTAATGTAGTGATTATTGGTAGAGCTATGTATAGAAGATCTTTAACTCAGCAGGAGAGCCTAAGACTAGATGAATCTGCTACTATGAAATTAATTGACTCTCGATTTATGAGCGATCTTTTATTTGAGAAAGTGAAAGACACTTCTGTTATATACGATCCTTTTAGTGGTGTAGGCTACTTGATTTACGAGAGTTGTAAAAGAGGTTATAGAGTAATTTTATCAGATATTGATTTAAAAAAGATCAATAGAGCTAAAAATATTCTCACTGAGAATAAATGCATCGATTATGATTTGCTTCAGGCAGACGCTTTTAATTTACCTATTAGATCAGGCGCGGTTGACGGAGTAATATCAGATATTCCTTATGGGAGAAGATCAAAGATTATAAGCAGGAGTGCTACAAAGGATCTCTATTCACTAATTAGAGATTTAATAGAGATACTTAAGCCATACGGATTAATTATACTAGCTATGAGTTATGATCAGTGGAAATATCTAAGCGAGAAGATTCAAGTAAATTTCATCAGAAATTTATCTCTGCAACATCTCCACAGTAATCTACATAGGGTCTATGTTATGATAAGAAAACATAGCTGAAGAGTACCTAGAATAAATATCTGATGCTTCAGACGTGATGTATGGCATAAATAAGCTTAATTTCTTATGAAGAAAAAGATTCTGTGGTAAAAGTTGCCCTAGGACTTCTCCAATTAATATTCTTATAGGGTATCTTAAGGAAGTTAATTAATTTCAGGAAAATATCTCTATATCTACTATCACCGTAACTTACCCTAAATTTCAATTTATGATATTTCATTCTTAAAACTAGTTTTCCTTCATGATCGTATATAGATATATATCCTTTAACTCTTTTCCTAAAATTCATAACCAAATCTATTTGGGCCGCGTAACAGTTCTCGGGCAGAGATGTTTTTATCGAGTAAGCTTCTCCAACAGCGTAGAGTGTTTTTATTTTTGTCTTTGTACCTGTTGGTTCAATTATATTATCTCCACATATTATATAGGCTAATCTTCTCTTCGCATGGAGATTTCTTCTGCTCCTAGATCTCTCGTAGAAGAGCTCTATCTCTTTCTTTGTTTTCATGAGATAATCACTTTATCAAAATCTATTTTTACTTGGGAGGCGTTATTTATCACTAACGTGATCGTATTAGACGAGATACCTATGATCCTTATCGAAACATTGTTTCCACTAACTACTATGGAATATTTATTTAATATAAAATCTTTTGATAATTCTTCAATTAATTTACCCGTAGTGTCATATAGTGATATTTTTAATTTGTGAATCTCTTGATCCTCTTCACGTGATCTTACTATATGCATCAATATCACTGTATCTCCCGACAAATCAGATTCTATAGGAGTTCTAAAATTCTCTATTTATAGCCAAATTTCATAAGGATATGAATCTCGTATCAAGAGACTCATCGAATATGTGTTTGCGACTTGTACTCCATTTATATAAACTTTCAATTCCTCTCGCAGCCTCTCGAGATATTTTATCAGCCAGATATATAGGATAAGGTGGTTTAGAGCGGCGATATCTTTGATTAAATGTTCTCTCAATGTAATACTCTAAATCCTCTATCGACACTTTGTGACCGATCGTTACATAGTATTTGTCCTTTGATTTTTCACTAGAAACAACTATTCCAACTACTCTATTGTTGTATATTATGACTTCTCTTCCACCGATCCTGGAGACTTCACCTACTAATAATCTCTTAGCTACCCCTATGCTTGGTCGATTTAGCACAACACCTATGTGACTTGCTATCCCCAATCCTCTTGGATGAGCTATTCCGTGTCCATTAACCATTATTATAGTATTATCTTTATTTCTAAGTCTTAGAAAAGCTTTGAACATCAAAGGTGCTTCTCTAAAGGCTAGATACCCAGGTATGTATGGAAATGAGATCTCGCTAGAGACAATACTTAGATCTACTACTTTAAGATCTCTTATATCTACTGCTACAGCTGCAGCGAAACCCTTTCTGTTATTTTTATCATAAGATACATCTAGTCCCACTATAATATTGGGTTTGTGATCTAGTGGTTTAACAACAACTTTCTTAGCAAGAATTTCTTGAACCATAGATATTTTTGATAAATCTATTGTAATGGTTCTCTATCCTCATCTGAGAGTATATGATCTTTCTATATAATCATTTTCAGTTATAGCAACAACATCCACGCCTTCTCCTGACATAGTATCTCTTCTAGAAGCCACCTTAACACTCTCTACAGCTAATTCTATTGCTGCATTCAGATCAAGATCTTTCCTATATCTACTTTCCAGAATACCTATCGCTATTTGTGCACCAGTGCCTACTGCCGCGAAGTCGTCCTCAATTAAGGAGCCCAAGGGATCCATAACATATATGTGAGGACCCTCCTGATCTATTCCTCCAACAACAATTTCTGTTAAAAATGGCATGTACTTGTATGAGTATAGGATCATTGAAAGCTGTTTGGCTGCTCCTCTAACTGTTATAGGATGTTTTGTTGAGATCTCATAGTATCTAATTTCATTACTTATTATTCTCGAAATTGTCTGCATATCAGCGAATAATCCCGCCGCCGCTATCGCGATTTTATCATGTATTCTAAAGATCTTTTTAACAGATCTGCTTAAAACAAATCCTCCATATGAAAATTTTTTCTCAGCAGCCAAAACAACTGCGTCTTGAAGTTTTAATCCCACGGCAGTTGCCCCCGTGCCTATCTCTAGGATAATCCCACCCTGATAATTCTATTCATGAGAAATATTTTATGTTTAAATCTAAATATTCAAATTCTAATAGAAGATCATGTAACGCAAAATTTTAGCCGAATAAAGCAGATAAGCCCTCTGCTATAGTCTCTTCGGAAATTTCTTCTCTCTTTTCTTCTTTGAGTTCTTCCTTAACCTCCTCCTTCTTAGTCTCTTGCTGACTCACCTGCTCAACAGGTTTAATTAAACCTATTCTCTGTGCAAGAGCAAATGCTCTAGATAATGCCTTTAGTAGTAAATATGTTATATTTTCACCACTTATTACCCCTATTTCAGATGCTAAATTAATAGCTCTATTATATGCTCTCAATAAAGCAATTCTTAAGACATTTACATCTGGAATAACTATCTCAGACGCTAGATTCAAAGCATTCCTCATAGCCTCTTCAAGTGATGCTCTATATTTT
>JBMFLZ010000007.1:11008-52927 GCA_049970935.1 Sulfolobales archaeon
TTTACATCTGGAATAACTATCTCAGACGCTAGATTCAAAGCATTCCTCATAGCCTCTTCAAGTGATGCTCTATATTTTGAGAGATCTAGTTTTAGGGACTCTTCACTAAATAGAATACCCCCTTCATAACCAACAATTATTCTTGGTTTAACAATCTTAGGTAATATATCTAGTTTAGCAAGTAAAGAAGCTAGCTCAGCTGAAATTTCTTGACCTTCTTTAGCTACAACTGTATCTCTTATTATATGTATCTTACCTTCTCTAGGCTGAACAGGTATCCTTAATCTGCCAAAGACGCTCATCATAGGACCTGGGGGAATATCTGTAGGACCTGCTGGAACCACTATATCATACGGTGCTTTCTCTCCAGGTTTAATCTTTGTGTATGTGTATAAACTAAATATCTTGTCTGCCAATATAAACACATTATCATTACCTGAGAAAACTATGGCAGCTGGCTTGGTCAAATACTTACTTAGCTCCTCGCCTCCTCTTAATCCAGCCTTCTCCAACGCCTTTATAAAAATCTTGTTCTTAATCGCTTTAACCACATAATTACTTTCCTCAAGTTTTCTCTTGAACTCCTTATAGATCCTTGTCTCCAGACCCTCCAGGTCCAAAACTATAAATGCCCTCGACTTACTAAGAAGATCCGCTAACTCACTGATCTTTTTTTGTTTCTCTAATAAACTCTGCTTAGTTTTCTTCTCAAAAGATCTTTTCTCTATCTCACGAAGAGTTTTTAGATACAATTTCCTAATTCTACCCTTCATCTCAGATACACCCTAACAGGAGCCCCCATTGTGGTTTTAATAATAATATAATCAACAACTTGCTCAAGGGGTTGCTTTATTTTATTCTCAACGTAATTAAGGATCGCCAGTATATTATCAGCTAGATCCTCTGGCTTCATCTTTTCAGAACCCACTCTGCATGAGACAAAAGGTTGCTCTTTATTTCTAAGCCTCGTAACGGATCTGTAGTAATTTATCTGTGAAATAATATCTGCATTAACTGGAACGGGTATCGGCGCTTTTCCTCTGGGACCTAGTGCAGGACCTAGAACTCTTCCTACGAGTCCCATAAGATCTGCTTTAACAAGGATCCAGTCGCATTCAGAAGCTATTTTCTTAGCTTTCTTCTTGTCTATATTCTGAAGTTCTTCTCTTGTTATCAAGAGATCTGCTCCACCTTCTCTAGCTTTAATAGCCATATCTCCATCTGCTACAACACAAATCTTATTCTTTTTACCTAATCCCTTGGGTAGGTATACAGCGTCTCTGAATCTAGCCTCTTGAGATTTTGGATCTAGTCCCTTGAATATTATCTGAAGATCTACTCCTTGAACAAATTTTCTATTTCCACCGAGCTCCAAAGCCTCTCTTACTTTATTAATCAAAGTCTCTCTAGATATCATAGTCAATCCCTCAGCTACTTAACCATTTCTCCTCATATTTTTTAAGTATTTCATCATATATCCCAGCATCAATTTCCTTGGAAACCTCCTTAGGATCCTTATTATCCACAGTTAAACCTATAGATCTGGCAGAACCAAGTATTGTCTTTACAGCTGCTTTAAGAGTCTTAGCGTTTAATTCCTTCTTCTTAATAATCGCGATCTCAATAATCTTCTCTAGAGACACATTCCCGATTTTCTTCTTAGCAGGATCACCGGAGGGTTCGGACACGTTAGCGGCTTTCAAAAGAAGATCTGTTGTTGTTGGCAGATCTATTTTAATATCATATTTCAAAGTATCTTGATCAACAAATATCTTAACCTTCACCATATGTCCTTCATACATCTTAGTTAGTTTATTGATTTCATCAATAACTTTCGAAGGATCTAATCCTAATTGTTGAAGAGCCGGGGCTAGAGGAGGAGCTATACTAGCCTTCCCAGCTTGTATCACTGCTCTCACAACTCTTATTCTAGGCATCGTATACACGCTCTAATTCAACTACTTAAAGTATATTTTAGAGAAAGATATAAGCACTTTTCACCTTAAATATAGAATTGAGGACAGAGATATCTTGACTGAAGAAGAGAAAGTTGAGGAGGAGAGACCTAAGTTATCTATTAAAGAGATGTTAAAAGTTATTCCACCTCCTCATATCCTGAAGGAAGAAAAACAGAAGCATATTACGGAGAAGAGAATAAAAATAATATATTCTAGTCAGGTTAAAGAAGGCTTCATAATGATTAATCCTAAACTCGCCAGCTCTCTAGGGATAGAAACTCGTGCAGAGATCTCGGTGAAAGGGAAGAGAATAAGATTCGAGGTTATCATCACAGATAATGCTCCAGAGGACACTATTGTGGGAAACGGAGATGAACTTAAGAGATACGGGATCGCGGATAAGAGTACAGTGGTTGTGAGGAAAGCTTGAGTTCAAATAAAGAATTTTTACGTGAGTATAGATTTGTTGAGATAAGAAACGAGTTAAATGATCTAGCTAATATATACATTAGCTTAATAAAGAGATTCAGAAAAGATCTTAAGGAGATAAGTAGAGATAAAGAAAATGATATAAGTAAATTAGCGCAGACTCTAGAGAGAATTCGTGTTCTCAGAGCAAGACTGAGATTTTTACTTGAATTCATTACTAATTCTCTAACTCGTGAAGAGATCAAACCAGAGATTAGAGAAGACCTAGAGATAATAGTAAGTTTCTTTGAGTTAAGCGCGTTAAGAGACGAGAGAAGAGTACTTGAGAAATTAATTAGATTAAGACCAGAGCTTAAGGAAGGCCTAGAGAAAGATTTAAGAGACATAGAATATCTTCAGAATATAGCTACAAGGATCTATTTAGTCAAAAGAGATTAGGATCTTGGGGATTATTTATTTCAAATAACAAAATCAGTGATGTCTAAGACATTCTTCTAATTCATCTAATTTACTCTCAATATATCTTGAAAGAGAATTTGATTTCTCACTATCCTCATCTCTTAGATTTAACACAACTTCTTCTCCGGGAATAATAATTTTGTTTGCATCTCTAATTCGCGAGACCATATAAAGTGGGTAAAGATATATATCGCTATATAATCTCTTGTAGCTATCAAATACAATAGGTTTAATTAATGTTTTAGCTAAGCATGAGTGAAAATATATGTAATCTAGCGAGTCCTTTAGATCCCATATGTACTTAGATAATCTTTCGTATCTTGAAGTTGGTAAATACTCTTTTAATTCATTAACGATCAGCCTAGGCCTAAGAATATTCCCATTTCTTAACTCTGAGACCACTTTTAGAAGACTTAAGCTAAATCTCTCTAAAAAGTTGATCCAGCCGCTATAAGGAGTATCTAGATCAGTGTGATACACGGGAATACTCTCACTAAAGTTATATAGTGTTATTGTTGGTATACCATTTTGTATAAAGGATATTGAATCCATATAGGGATGTCCATAACCATCTAGATTGCTTTCCATACTAAACTTATCAATAAAGAAGTACCCTAGATCTGGATGTGAATACGATACATGAATAGGTTCTTTAAATGCCGTATCTATAACGATAGAAATTATTGTTTTCATTAAGAGATCTTTGATATTAAATATTTTATCTAGATAGTATCTCGATCCATAGGCCCAGTACCATCCAGGGTTCCTCGGATCCCCGAATTCTTCTGCTGAGAAACTCAATAGTCTTATTGTGGGCATGTTCTCAGTAATTACTTTATTGCTTAGATTCTTAGCGAGAGATAATACTGTTAGTAACCCTATTCCATCATCTCTAAATCCTGTAAACCAAGAATCGTGATGAGCTGAAATAATTATTTCTCTATAAGGATCTTTTTCTATTAATATATCAAGTATATAGCCTTTCGCTAAATCTATAGTCCCCTTAAGATCTATACTAATCTTCTTTCCCAAGAATCTTCTTATAGAGGGGTAGTCATTTAATCTAATATGAACCGCTGGTATAGGGGATTTAATACTCTTATGAAAAGAGTAGTGCCACTCTCCATTAATAACTATTCTTCTTCTTCTCTCGGGATAGTAATCGTAGAAAATAACTCCTAGAGCTCCTCTCTCAACCGCGTAATTATACAAGATCCATATGTTGTCAGGGTAATCTGTTGCTGAGACTAGCAATATTTTATCACGACAATTATTTATATCATTAGTTAAGTAGCCCTCGAGAATTAGGTCACCATTAAATGGAGGTTGAATACTACACCCAATATTTCTATTAATAATACACCTATCCTGAGACCATCTCAGTGTCTCTATAGAATGAATTATTGCCTCGCCACATACGTCTCCGCAAACAAGATCTTTTGAGAATTTAAGCATATCATATTCTTTCTCCCAACCAGCTACTCGCTCATTCATGAGATAATTGTTGACTAATTCAGTGAGATAATAGTTCTTCAATGAGTATCCTAAGATTTTATTATGGAACTTTAATCTATTTAAGCATCTCAGATAGTAGAATAATCACCCGATCACGCTTTTCTTAAATAACTCCTTAATAAATTTATAATAGGTCTTCTTATGTCTAGCATAAATGCGCCCAAGATTGTAACAGAGATCCCTGGCCCCAAAACAAGAGAGATTATAAAAGAATTCAATAAATACATAGCTACATCCACGCATGATCCTGAGCATTTACCACTGGTTATTGAGAGAAGCGAGGAAATATGGCTGATCGATATTGATGGTAATGTGTATCTTGATTTCACTTCCGGTGTAGCTGTTAATAATCTTGGCTGGCCTACTCACCCTGAGATCAAAAATGTTGTTCTGAGACAACTAGATCTCTTAGCACACGCCGCTGGAACAGATTTTTACAACAGATACCAACTTGAACTAGCTAAAAAATTAATCAGTATATCACCGGGATCCTTTAGTAAAAAGGTTTTCTTTAGCAATAGTGGAACCGAGGCAAATGAGGCAGCGATTAAATTAAGTAGATATGGAACCGGGCGAAAGTACTTTATATCTTTTATAGGAGGGTTCCACGGACGTACTATGGGTTCGCTTAGTTTAACTGCCTCAAAACCTGTTCATAGAAAACGCTTCTTCCCCTCTATGCCTGGAGTAATTCATGTCCCGTACCCAAATCCTTATAGGAATCCTTGGAATATAGATGGGTATGAATACCCAGATGAGCTAATAGGAAGGGTTCTCGACTTCATAGAGTACTGGGTATTTCAACATATTGTTCCACCAGAGGAAGTTGCTGCAGTCATTGCCGAACCTATACAGGGTGAGGGAGGATATGTTGTTCCACCAAAGAATTTCTTCAAAGAATTAAAGAAGCTCTTAGACAAATATGGTATCTTATTCATAGACGATGAGGTTCAGATGGGAATGGGGAGAACAGGAAGATTCTTTGGTATAGAGAATTTCGATACCGTTCCTGATATAATAACCTTAGCTAAGGCTCTTGGTGGTGGTGTTATGCCTATTGGAGCAACAATATTTAGAAGCGATCTTGATCCTGAACCTGGTGCTCATAGCAATACTTTTGGAGGCCACGCGTTAGCTTCTGTAGTAGCTTTAAAAACTATTGAGTTAACTGAGAAAATACTTCCATCTGTTAAAAGAAACGAGAGTATTTTTGCTAAAAGACTATTTGAAATAAAAGAAAAATACGAACCTGTAGGTGATGTAAGAGGTATAGGAATGGCATGGGGAATCGAGTTTGTTAAAGATAGAAAAACAAAAGCTCATGACATAGAACTAAGGAATAGAGTATTGTTAAATGCATTAAAGAGGGGATTAGTTCTATTAGGTAGTGGTAAAAGTAGCATAAGATTAATTCCTCCATTAATTACACCACCTGAGAAAATTGAGTTAGGGCTAGATATTCTCGAGGAAGCAATAAAAGTCTCCATAAGCTAATAGCTTATATGTTTCCTAATAGCTTTTAAGATTTTAATAAATAAATTGTCTCAGGGATACTCATATGCCTACACATGGTTCAATGACTAAAGCTGGGAAAGTTAGAAATGCTACACCAAAGATCCCTAAGAAACCAAAAAGAAATCTTGTGCCAAGAGTTAGAAATAGAAGAGAGTTTTGGATAAGAGAGAGAAAAGCCCAGGGACTTCCTGTCCCCACAGTTGTTCCACCATCATCTGTTCCTCGAAAAACTAAGAGTTAGCCAAGTAGAGATTTATTATGAGAAAAGGATCTGATATTTGCGAAGAAGCCACGAATATCTTGAGAGATAAATTAATTTCTCTAATAACAAATTCACGCTCAGGATACACATTCGACGAATTAAGAGAGTTATTAGAAAACGAAGGCATATATATCGATGGTCTATGTCTAAGAAAGATTCTTTCAGATCTCCTAAGAAAAGATCTTATTAAAAAATGCTTATCTGAAGAAAAACACAATAAATTTGTGTTTAAGATCACATGTTAATAACGATCTTAGATCCCGATAGTTATAGATTTTGGGCCAGTAGTTTTTTAACCTATTTAATTCAGATATTGATTTTGGAGAAAATATAGCATATGGTTAGAAGTGAGACAAGATCTTTAGATAAAGAAATTAAGAAAGAATATTACTATAAAGGATCTTTATTCTATGATAGAATAGCGGAGGATTATGAGGAGGAAATTATATACGGATCCTTGTTTTATTACGAGCATTACAAAGCTATAGCAGATTTTATACTTAGACATATTCTCAGTAATGGCTTGAAAAAAGGTATTAGGATACTAGACATAGGATGTGGAACAGGATTCTGGACAAAGATCTTCAGAGACTTAGGTTTTGATGTCGTAGGACTAGATCTATCCTCTAAATCCGTTGAAAAAGCTTTCTCTAAGGGTCTCGAGGTCTTCGTTAATGACGCGTCTCATGTATCTCTTAGAAAAGAGTCTTTTGATATTGTTACAGCACTCTCATCTGTAGTTAATCATTTAGATGATCTAAGTAGTTTCATGAGAGATGTTTGGTTAGTTCTTAAGAAAAACGGCTACTTAATTTTCGATTTCGATAGTGCGTGGTCAATAGATAATTTTTACGAGGCTCTCTTGTATAAAAATTCTTCTAGAGAGATCTTAACTAAATTCATAAGTTTAAAGTTCCTTAGTAGAGGTTATAGAATTTATTGGGACTTTGGCGATATATACATAAAAGTGTATTCTCCTCTAGAAGTTATTAGTAGCTTGAAACGCTACGGGTTTAAGATAATTAAAATCGAACCAATACATGTTATTTCCTCTATAATACCTGTAAGAATTCAAGAGAAAACAAGGAATCCTTTAATGAAAAGAATCATAGATGCGATACATAAAATAGATAATGAATTAAGAAAAAACGTACCGTTTTATATTACTCCATTTTCAGTATCTTATATAATTCTTGCAGAAAAATCAGGTAGTTATTCCTCGTAGTTTTCTTTGTGGCTCTTAGATACTGTCTCTATTATAATAACTGATACTATTTGACCAAATGGTGTTACTATGGGTATATACACAGTTTTTCTCATTTATACCTACCCCCTAATAACCATTTATTGATTAAAACCAATTTAAGCCTTTCCATATGTATTTAAAATTGAAACATTTGGTATAAGTATGCTTAAACCCATGATCAAGAATTGAGATAGGGTATTTGACGAGAGAAACTGTAATTATAAAATTGCTTCCGCTTTTATTAATTAGGAGAGAAATAGTTTTTCTAGTTCTTCTATAAATTTGTTTAGTTCATTATAACATTGATCCTCGTGACATAACATCTTTATTAACCTAATAAGATCCTTCTTAGAGGAAGTCATAATGTCGCGTACATCGTAGCCCATGACGGAATATCTTAGCACTCGTGTATATGTAGCCAATTTATCACATATATGAGCTAATATGGACTCTGTTGAGTTAGTCTCACTATATTTTTATAAATACTAGTTATAATCTCAGAATCAATTATTTCGAGAGCTCTTATCTCAATATGTTTCTTTAGTTCCCCTATTTCTCCAGAAACAAATTTATTGATGTCTCCCACGATGGTCTCTGGCCATCATGAACTATAATGATAGCTAGAGAGTCTAGCACTGTCTTTTCATCAATAAGTCTTAGTCTAATTAATTCGTGGCCTATCACAGGGCATAATAATGCTGCCTCGCACATATGGGAGGCTATGGTCTCAGCAATACACGGAGGCACTCCTCTCTGAACCCGTCCCGTTCGAGGACTATTCTTTAAAGCCTCTAATACTTTCATTATTTTCATCATATTATTCAAACATGTTCCCACGAGCTATCACATCAGATATGAGGTATAGAGCAAGATTATAAATTTTTTCATGATATCACGATATACAGTTGTATCATGAAGTTATTTCACTATTATCATACCTAAATATTTAAACATAGTCTCATTATCTTTCGCTGAAAACTTACGAGATAAAACGATTCTTGGAGAAAAATTTGGTAGTTATAGACGCCGCGGCCGGGATTTGAACCCGGGTCACGGGCTCGACAGGCCCGCATACTGGGCCGGGCTATACTACCGCGGCTCCATAAAATTATTTTCGAATTGGTTTTTTAAACATTATGCTTTTAATCTATCTTGATATTATTCGTATTTAGGTGTGTATTAAGTGAAGGTTCCTAAGGTCATTATCACGTACTGTCCCAGGTGTAAAACACATACTGAGCATAGTGTGACTATTTATAGACACGGTAAAAGAAGAACTTTAGCAGAGGGTCAGCGTAGGTATTTGAGAAAACAAGAGGGTTATGGCTCTAAGAGAAAACCTGAGCAAAAAAGATTCGCTAAGGTCACTAAGAAGATTGTTCTTAAGCTAAAATGTCAGAAGTGTGGTATGATATCTCATAGAGAGGGTATAAGGATCAAGAAAATTGATCTGGTAGAGGTCGTTAAGTAATGAAAAAGAGAAAAATTCTTATACCAGAGCCAAGATCGAGGTTTTTAAGAGTTAAATGCCCACAATGTGGTAATGAGCAAATAGTTTTTGACTACGCCACATACCCTGCTAGATGCTTGATCTGTGGATATCAATTAGTTGTGCCTACTGGAGGTAAGGCTATTATAAGAGGAGAGATAGTGAGAATACTAGGCTAGTTCCCTAGGAGAAAGAAAATGGTTTTAAAAAGAAAGCCTCTACCAGATGTAGGAGAATTAGTCATAGCTACTGTAACCAGAGTATTTGATTATGGAGCATATGTGAAGTTAGATGAGTATAGAGGCTACGAAGCTTTTCTACCATGGAGTGAGATAACAACAAAACATTTCAAGGATATTAGAGAAGTTGTGAGAGAAAATCAGAGAATCGTGGCTAGAGTAATTAGAATTGATAGGAAAAAAAATCCTCCCTCAATAGATATCTCCTCCAAGAGAGTAAGACCTGACGAACAAAGATCAAAAGTTATCGAGTGGAAACGTGCACAAAAAGCACATAGTATATTAGAGTTAATCGCTCAACAGACGAAGAAGAGTATTGAGGAAATATATAAGGAGATAGGTTGGAAATTAGAAGATAAGTATAAAGAGATTCTCTACGGAATCGAAGAAACTGTTATGAGAGGTCCCGAAGCAGCAATAGAAGCAGGCGTAGATAAAAATTTAGCAGAGATACTATATGAGATAGCGAAGAAACATATCGAGATTAAAAAAGTCTCTATTAAAGGCATAATAACGCTAAGATCATTGGAACCTGATGGAATCGATAGAATAAAAGATGTCTTAAAAGCAATATACGATACCGCATCTAACTACAGTAAAAAAGATCTCGACAAAATAGAGATTTATACCATAGGGGCTCCACGCTATAGATTAGAGTTAGAAGGTTTTGATTATAAAGTTCTCGAAAAGATACTCACGCAAGTACTCAATAAAGCTATGGAAGTAGCCAATAAAAGACATGTAGAAATATCTTTCGAGAGGATATAAATTCTATGAGATACATGATAAGAAAATGTCCGAGATGCAGAATATACACTCTCAGAGATAAGTGCCCTATATGTGGTTTAGAGACTGTATCTCCTCACCCACCTAGATTTAATGTAGAGGATAAATACGTTAAGTACAGAGTACTTGCTAGAAAGGAGTCTCAGTAAAGAATCCGTATCAAATATAGTTTTAATCATCTATTTCTTCTTAAGCAACTTAATTAATTCATCAAAAGAAATAATCTCTTCATCACCATTTTTATCTCTAATAACAATCTCTTTCTCGTCTACTTTATCAACTAAATATTTACTTCCCTTTATCTCAATCACATCATTCTTCTTTATATCAAAGATTCTTATAGAAATAATCTTTTTAGAGGATCTGCCAGAGGCTGAAACTCTTATATCCTCATCACTTACTCCCGCTATATAACCTCTATACTCCTTAATTAAGTTATTAGCTAAATTAAAGGCGATATTCTTCGAAGATACTTTTATATCGATACCCCATTTATTCTCTTCAATATCACTTATGAAACTTTTAATTGTCTCGGGAAGAACCTCAATGTATCTCTTTATCTCACGTATCTTTTCATGAGATAATTTGGGATAACCTCTAACTTGGATCACAGCTTCGTATGATTTTGTTTTTTGAGCTAGGCACAATGGGCACAACTTCTTAATAATATCTACCTCAACTATATAGGTCTTAGTAAGCTCTATGTCCTCTACTCTACCGCTTATTCTCACCTCTGCAAATATTTTATGTTCTCTCTCCACTATATTGATATTCTTAATCTCTACTTCACTCGTCTCTCCCATCGGTTTCAACTTGGAAGATAATATTATTGATAAGGGAATCACCAGATCATGTCTGAAATCCTCTGCAGGTAGCCACGAATCTCCTATTCTTACTGAACCGCAGTTTGGGCAAAGAATCAGATCTATTCTCTTAGGAAGATTCGCGATATCTCTTTCCTTAATATAGCAATCAACACATAAATATCCTATGATCCTTGTTTTCTCATCTTCTTCTCTACCGCATCTAGCACAGAATCTAGTCATTCACCACACACTCCACTATTCATTCTTATCATAACACCCCACTCTACGATATAGTATATTATATAGAATAATTAATTTAGTTAATTGGTATCAGTATATCAGTATTCAAATATTACTATTTGAATATGTTTTATCCCGTCTATTTCTAAGGCGTCAGCTTCATTAGATATGAAACCTATCTCACTTAATCTCCTAACTATTTTATTTCCTATAGCATTAATCATGTTGGCTTCTCTGAGAAGAGGGATTATTTCATCAAATTCTAAGAGTTCTCCGCCGTAGAACGAAGGATCGATTCTTATTATAATATTGAGCCTAGAATCATTTAATGTTCTTCCCAAAAGATCTTGATCACAAATAGCTAATATAGTGTACTCCTCAGATCTATGTACTTTCACCCAGAATAACTCTTTATCTGAATTATTTACGGAAGACATATTATCACTGTTAATATATTACACGTATTTCACTGTGGTCTCAGCGCCACAAGCTAAGCACTTAAGTATGTATATTTTGCCTTGTCTTATTAATTTCGTATCAATCGAGCCACACGTGGGGCATCTCACGTAAGTTTTTATAAACTTATCAAATAACTCGTAGAGAGATTTTGTTGATATTCTATCGTAGATCTCTAAAGAACCAGACGATGTTATTGAACCAGGTTTACCTAATTCCTTGAGGAAATATCTCATGATTATTTTAGGGTCCCTATCTAACCTCTCCGATAAATGTTGTAAATTTTTTATTACAGTTTTGTTAGTGAAATGTTCGATCTCGAGTTCAGGAAGATCTATTGCTTTAACGTCTTTTCTCTCTGGGAGGCTCTTGTATAGTTTATCTAGTAGTTCTAGATACTCCTCGTATGTAGACGTTTATAGCACCCATCTAATAATGGCTTAGAAAGCATATTAATGATTTATATACGCTTAGCCGCGAAAACGGAGTTATTTACTGTATCAATAGTTCACTAAAAAATAGCTGATTTTTCTTCAAAGAAAATTTTTCTTCGTAGATACGTTATTTTTTATATAGGTAAGTATATAGTGAGTATTTCCTACAGGGTATACGTAGAAACATATGGCTGTGCTCTGAACAAAGCTGATAGTATAATTATGATAAATGAGATAGAGAAAGCTGGAGGCGTGGTAACTTCCAGTATAGATGAAGCAGACGTGATTCTTATCAATACATGCATTGTTAGGAGAGAGACTGAGGAAAGAATGATACTTAGATTAAAGGAGTTAAGAGAAAAATATGTCCCCAGCAAAAAAATTATTGTAGCAGGTTGTATGGCCTCCGTTCTACCAGCTACAATAAGAGAAATTATACCTGAGGCATCCATCGTTTCTACGCATGGAATATACAGAATTAGTAAGGCACTAAATTCTAGAGAGCCTATTTACATTGGTTTAAGTAAAGATCTCAGTGAATTCAGAGAGATTAATTTACCGAGAGGATTTTTGTTGAGCAACAAAGAGGATTTATCAATACCTATACCAATTGCTCAGGGCTGTATGGGTGATTGTAGTTTTTGTATAACTAAATACGCTAGACCCCTTCTGAAAAGTTATGATCCTAAGGTTATTAAGAGAGCTGTTGAAGAAGCAGTGAATTTAGGTTATAAAGAGATCGAGTTAACAGCTCAAGACACAGCCGTTTACGGATTTGACTTAAGAAAAGGATTTCTTCTTCCAGATCTTCTCAGAGAATTAGTTGATATCGAGGGAGACTTCATGATTAGAGTTGGTATGATGAATCCTCAGTGGTTAGATAAGATAATTGATGATCTTATAGAGGTATATAAAAATCCAAAGATCTTCAAATTTATTCATATACCGGTTCAGAGCGGCGATGATCGTGTTTTGAAGATTATGAAGCGGGGATACACGGTTCAGGAATTCATAGAGTATGTAAACGAATTTAGGAGGAAGATACCTGATATAAATATTGCCACAGATATCATTGTGGGTCATCCAGGCGAAGATGAGGAAGCTTTTAAAAATACTGTTAGATTACTTGAGGAATTAAGATTTGATCGTGTTCATATAGCTCAGTATAGTATAAGACCTTTTACGGAGGCTGCCTCAATGCCTCAGGTTGATGAAAATATTAAGAAAAGTAGATCTACGATATTACAAAAGATCCAGGAGAGAATAGGCTTAGAAATAAACAGATCTTTTCTAAACACAAGAGTTAAGACATTGGTTGTGAAAAGAGGTTATAAGGGAAAAGGCTATATTGGTAGAAGTGTAAGCTATAGAACTATAGTTATTAATAACATAGATCAAAATTATCTTGGTAAGTGGATCTATGTTAATATCAATGATGCCACATATTTTGATTTAAGAGGTAGTTTGTCAATAGATTGATTAGAGTGAGTAATTTAATGAGGCATCGCTCTTGAGTAAAAGAAAATTATTTAGTGTTATAGAGTATATAGCTACTATCATAATCGCAGATCTTATTATAGTATTAATCTTAGCATATTTACTGAGAAATACGCTATCGCTAAACTATTACACAGATCTTTTTAATAGGTACCCTAATTATTTTTTAGGAGCTTCCAGCATTATATCTCTTTTGGTTCTAGTTATAGTGAGATTAATTATTCAATCAAGAATCTTGAGTGATATGATAATTTATATGCTACCTATATCCTCACTAATGTTCTATGCGGATCTTTTCACAAGAAGAGGGGTTAATATAGAGATACTTCCACTAGTTGTTATATACAGTGGGAATAATCACTCATCTATATCCCCAGATCTTGCTCAGGTCAATCTTATAATATTTTTTGTGTACTTATTCAAGAGATTATTTACTTCAAGGAGAGATCATTAATTCTTATTGATTAAATTTTTGATTAAGAGATATATTTTGGATGAGTTTAGAATATGTGTAGTAATGAGATAACATATTCTAGAACCGACTTAGGAAGAAACACACTTGATATCGAGGTTTATGTTCTAGATATCTCCTACGAGATCATCGGAAATATCCCTGTTATAATGATTTTCGGAGTAGATCGTGAGAATAGAAGAGTTCTGATCAAAGATAGTAGTTTCAGACCCTATTTCTATGTAGTTCCAGATGAAAATGCTGGGTTAAGTGATAATGAGATCATTACTTACATAAAGAAATTAAGTAATCCAAAATCACCAATAACAGAAGTTGTTCCTGAGAAAAAGAAATTTTTCGGTAGAGAAATAAAAGTTTTCAAAGTAAAGACAGTGATCCCTGAGTTCGTGAGAGAATACAGAGAAAAGGTTAAGGACTACCCATTCGTGAAGGAAGTGTTAGAAGCAGATATAAGATTTGCTATGAGGTATTCAATAGATAAAGATATCACCCCAAGCACATGGCACAGATTCAGAGTTATTGAGACTAAGAAAAGCGGTGTTTATAGAGTAGATATTGAGTATGAACTCATAGAAATCTTAGAGAGAAATATAAGCACTATTCCACCCTCACTGAGAATAGTGGCTTTTGATATAGAGGTATATAATCCGAGAGGATCGCCTAGGGCAGAAACCGATCCAATAATTATTATAGCTTTAATGAATGATAAAGGAGAGATTACTCAGCTAGTAGCTAAAGATAAAGATGATTCAGTTATAATACGAGAATTTATAGAATATATTCAGAGATATGATCCTGATATAATCGTGGGTTATAACTCTTCTCTATTTGATATACCTTATCTAATTGAGAGAGCTAGAAGAAGCAGAATTCCATTTGATATAGGAAGACGTAAAGGTAGTGAACCTAGGCAGAGTGCCTATGGACACATATCTATACCCGGTAGACTACATGTGGATCTTTATCATTTTGCAGAGGAGATACCAGAGATCAAGTTAAAGAGCTTAGATTACGTAGCTGAGTTCTTTGGTGTTATGAGTAGAAAGGAAAGAACAAATATTGAGTGGTATGATATATACAAGTATTGGGATGATCCTTCTAAAAGAGATATTCTCCTAAAATATTCTAGAGATGATGTAGTATCCATCTATGGAGTAGCAGAGAAGATCCTGCCCTATGCACTACAGTTATCAGCTCTAACAGGTCTACCCCTGGATCAGGTTGGTGCAGCATCTGTAGGAAATAGATTAGAGTGGTATTTAATGAGAGAAGCATACAAATATAATGAATTGATCCCTAACAGAGAAGAAAGAGAATATGAACCTTATAAAGGAGCAATCGTTTTAGAACCTAAACCAGGTATTCACGAAAATATAGCTGTCCTAGACTTCTCCTCAATGTATCCTAATATAATGATAAAATATAATGTAGGTCCAGATACTTTCGCTCAGGAAGAAGAATGCGAGAAAATAGGGTGCTTCGAAGCCCCCGGAACTAAATATAAGTTTAGGAGAGAGCCTCCAGGCTTCTACAAAAGAGTTCTTGAAACATTACTCAAGCTAAGAAAATCTATAAGAGAAGAAATGAAGAAATACTCACCTCAAAGCATTGAATACAGGGTGCTAGATGAGAGACAAAGAAGTATTAAAATCTTAGCCAACGCAGCCTATGGTTACATGGGTTGGGTAGGAGCTAGATGGTACTATAAGCAAGGTGCAGAGGCTGTCACCGCCTGGGGTAGAACAATCATATCGAGAGCAATTAAAATAGCTGAGGAACTCGGTTTAAGAGTCATATATGGAGACACAGACTCCTTGTTCGTAGATTATGATGAGAAAAAGATAAATATGTTTATTGAAAGAGTCGCTAAAGAACTTGATCTTGAAATTAAAATCGATAAAATATATAAGAGAGTATTTTTCACTGAGGCTAAGAAAAGATATATTGGTTTAACTACCGAAGATCATATCGATATAGTTGGTTTTGAGGCTGTCAGAGGGGATTGGACCGATCTAGCTAAAGAGGTGCAAGAAGAGGTTGCAGAGATTGTGCTTAAGACAGGTAGTATTGATAAAGCTATTCAATATGTAAGAAGTATTATCAGAGATCTTGAGGAGAGAAAGATCCCTCTGGAGAAATTAATTATATGGAAAACCTTAACTAAGAGACTCGAAGAATACGAAGCGTCAGCACCACACGTTAGAGCCGCTAAGATAATGATTTCAAGAGGATTAAGAGTAGCGGTAGGCGATAAGATCGGATATGTGATCGTTAGAGGTCCAGGGAGAATTAGTGATAAAGCAATGCCTTATATGTTTGCCACTATAAATGATATAGATACAGACTATTATATAGATCATCAGATCATACCTGCTGCCCTAAGAATACTCGGATATTACGGGGTATCAGAGCGAAGTCTAAGAGGAGCAAAATCAACAAAAAGTCTGTTTGAGTTTACTGGGAAGAGGTCTTAGGAATAATGTCATCAAAAAGATAAATTTTTAGGTCATTAATTTCTTTAGTTACTTGATTACCCAGCCTATAACCAACTATTATCTTAACCCCTTTCTTAAGCGCTAAATTCACTAAGCGTTGCGTTACTATTCCGTCTAGTACTATAGCATGAATATTTTTATCTTCTTCATTTTTCTCTAAATAGTCAAAAAGATCTCTTACACTAAGTTTTTTAATAAGCCCCCAATTCTGATCGTATAACGCACTTGTTAATGTGCCTATCATATCTTTCATTTCTTGTATAATATTTTCAGGTATCTCAATAAGTTTAGGCGTAGCTAAGCTCTCAAGCTCTGTTTTGGTCATCTCTAACGAAGTTCGTTTATGTAATGATTCTTCTAAAGCCTCTTGCATTTGTTCTCCAGATTTTGCGAAAGGCATCGTTTCTAGAAAGGTCTCCTCACCTATCTCTCTCCGAGTCTCTGCAACAGCTTTTGTTTCAATTGATGTTTGAGGTTTTGTCTCCTCTTTTAAGATCTGGGTGGGTTGCTCAGCTTTGGTTTCTTCTCTCTCTAAAGCGACGGTTTCTGGTGCCTTCTTCTTCTCTAATTGCTTTAAGTACTCTGATACAGGGATCATATTCTTAAGAGCTTTCTCTATCTCTTTTATACTCAATTCTTCGACCTCTTTACCTGATGGGGCTCTTGCTATGTAATCAATTTTTACACCATTATCCAGTAATGTTCTAAGGATCATGTCCCCAGCTCTATCACCGTCTACAAACGCTATAACAGTCTTTTTCTGAGCCAATTTCTTGAGTGTATCAGGTATCTTACTGTGAGCTCCTTCTATAGCAATAACATTCTTATACCCCGCCCTTAGGAGATTTAGTACATCAGCTCTGCCTTCTACAATAATTATAGTGTCACTGGACGCTACCTCAGGACCTGCTGGCAGTCTTTCGGGACCATAAGTTGTTATGGAGGCTACCTTGAGCACGGCATTGATCTCTGATAATATCTCTTTGAGATCAGGTGTTTTTTCCCTACCCCACTTACTCAGTATCTCCTTTGCCCTCTCAACAATTTTTCTTATTTTCTCTACTCTGAGATCCACTAAATCCGTAACCACAATCTTTGCGTTATAAGGACCTACTTTCTCGACGCTTTCTATCATCGCAGCTAATAGAGCTGTTTCGCTCTTATCTAAGTTGGAGGGAATGTAGATCTCTCCAATAGTTTTGCCTCCGCTAGTTTTACTCTCCACATAGATTCTTCCGATTCTCCCTTTCTCCTGAAGATCTCTTAGATCGAATTCTGCCCCGAAGATTCCCTCAGTCTGCCCAAATATTGCGCCTATTATATCAGGTTTATCTACCACTCCATCTACCTCGATCTTTGCTTTAATAATATATTTCAAGCCTCACCGTCCCCGATAATTTTTATTTTTGAACATCTAAAAGCTTATCAACACAGCTTATTTAACGTTTAATGAAATCTGTAAGCTCTTAATAGCTCAATCACTAAAATAATTATTCGGTATATATCTGTTGAGTTCACAGAGAAGTTATGAACCAAAACTTAAGGAGAAGAGATGGAGCATAGATCTCGAATTAAAATTATTAGAACAATGGGAGAGAGAGGATCAGTATAAACACGACACCTTTGGAGACCCTAATAAAGTAATTGTTATTGACACCCCCCCACCTTATCCCTCTGGTAAATGGCACGTTGGCGCAGCTGCCCACTACGCGCAAATCGATATGATCGGTAGGTACCTGAGAATGAAGGGTTATAGAACATATGTGCCTTGGTATGCTGATAGAAATGGTTTGCCTGTAGAGGTTCAGGTGGAGAAGTTAACAGGTATAAATCCACATGAAATAGCTAAGACTCCTGACGGCAGAGAAAAATTTCTTGATCTATGTAGAAGAGAACTTGATAGAATTGAAGGAGACCTGGTAAAGATCTGGAGGAGATTAGGATGTTCTTTTGAGTACTGGAGAGAGGGAACAGATAGTCCATCATATAGACTATTGACACAAGCAACCTTTATAGAGTTATGGAAAAGAAATCTAATCTATGAAGCAGAAAGACCAGTCTACTGGTGTCCTCGTTGTAGAACTGCATTAGCCGAGGCAGAATTAGAATATCAATTACATAAAGCAAGACTATACTATATTAAAATAGATCTTTCAAACGGGAAAAGCGTCACCATAGCTACTACAAGACCAGAGCTTATAGGAGCTATGGTTGCATTAGCATACAATCCTAAGGACGAGAGATACAAGGGTTTAGCCGGTCAAAGAGGTATTGTCCCCATATATAATTACGAGGTCCCAGTCATAGAACTTGAAGAAGTTGATCCTAATTTTGGCACAGGTTTTATGATGATTTCTACATATGGTGATATTAGAGACGTTAGAATTGTGAGAGAATTAGGTCTCAAACCTAGAGTAATTATTGATAAACACGGTTTAATGAATGAATTAGCTGGTCCTTTAGCAGGCTTAAGTATTAAAGATGCTCGAGAGAAGATAGTAAATTTATTGAGAGAGAAAGGTTACTTAGTCAAGGAAGAGGATCTAGGGGACAGAGAGGTTCCTGTATGCTGGAGATGTAAGACACCTATAGAAATAATTCACTCTAAGGAGTTCTTTTTGAAGCAACTTGATTATGAGAAAGATTTGTTAAAACTAGTAGATCAGATAAGATTTTACCCTGAGATGTATAAGAGTAAATTGATAGAATGGATCAAGAGTTTAAAAATGGATTGGCCGATATCAAGATCGAGATATTATGGAACTGAGATACCACTATGGAAATGTAGTGTGTGTGGAAAATACATAGTTCCTGAGCCCGGAAAATACTATAGACCTTGGAGAGATCCACCGCCAGTAGAAAAGTGCCCTTATTGTGGAGCTAGTAAAGATAAGATCGTGGGAGAGACGAGAGTATTTGACACATGGTTTGATTCAAGCATCTCCGCATTATACGTGACCAAATGGAGAAGAGATCCCGAATTTTATGAAAAAGCCTCTAAAAACGTCTTAAGACCACAAGGATACGATATAATAAGAACATGGCTCTACTACTCTATACTAAGGATCTATCAGATAACAGGTCGACCAGCGTTTAAGTGGGTTCGAGTAAGTGGTATGGGTCTCGACGAAAAAGGAGAGGCTATGCATAAGAGCAAGGGTAATGTAATAGATCCTGAACCATTCATTGAGAAATATGGAGCAGACGCCTTCAGGTTCTGGGCCGCGACTGCGAGTAAATTAGGTTATGATTACAGATTTAGTGAAAATATTATTAGAACAGGATCTCTCTTCGTAACTAAATTAATTAATATAGCGAGATTTATATCATCATTTGATTATCCTCCAGAGGATAACGTGTCACTTAGAGAAATTGATAAAGCTCTTCTGAAAAAACTTAATAAATTAATTAAAAAGGTTGATGAAAGCTTCAGTAATTTTGATGCGTTTGAAGCTACTCAAGAGATCTATAGATTCACATGGGATATATTTGCTAGTAATTACTTGGAAATGGTTAAACAAAGAGCATATAATCAAGAAAATAAGTATACCCCTGAGGAACAAAGAGCTGCTTGGTTCACACTTCATAAAACACTTTCTACAATACTACTTCTCTTAGCACCTATAATGCCTTTTGTCACTGATCACATATGGAGAACACTTTATGGGGGAAGCGTACATAGACAGAACTTCCCGAGAATTAATGAAGCCTATGAGCACTACGACGATAAATTACTTGATCTTGTAATAGAGATCAATAGTTTAGTTTGGAAATATAAGAAGAGTAAGAATATAAGATTCTCAGAAAAACTAGAAGGAGTACTCTATATAGATTACGAAGAAGCAAAATACGTGATTGATGAGCTAAAAGATCTTCACAAAATTAATGAGATAAGAATCGGGAAACCTCAAATCAGTGAGAAAGTAATTAAGTTAAGTGACAAGATCTTTTTAGCACTAGAGATGTAGTTTACGCTAAATTATCTCCTCCTCTAATCTCTTTAACACAATTCTTCTTAACCACATAGCGAACCCTAACACTATCAAGATAATTGCTATACCAATATAGACATAAGTGAATCTGAGAAGAAGAGTTTGTATTTGGGGCGATAGAGCTATTCTCTTGTTAATATCAGCTTTCACTGATAGAGTATCTGAGTATTTCTCATAACCACTACTTAAGACTTCTACTGTGTAGTCTCCGGCTGGAACGCTTAGTATTCCTATGCCATCGGTATCTGTGATTGCATCATACATGTATGCAGAATTTTCTGTGCTAGTAAGAATTATTTTTGCCACAAGTGGTTTACCTAGATCATCAGTTATCGTAAGTGATACTCTGTATATTCTCCTCATAATAACAAGGGTTGCATTTAATGATTTATCGACGAAACCTAGATCTTTGGAGAGCGGTTGATAAAGATACGAGATCTCTTCAAGGGGGCTCATTTTCAAAGAAACATTGTATCCGGTGGGCACGTAGAGAGTGACAATAGTTTTATTAATGATCTGCCTTATGTATAATTTACCTCCTACATAGATCTCTGCGATAAATTGTCCTCTTAGTGGTAGCCCCAACTGATCTCTTAGAGTCAGATTTAGAGGTGTCAATATATTTGGTAAAGAAATCTTTAAAGATATAACTTCACTTACATTTTGAGGCGGCTGAATACTTATTCTCACAGACTCTCTGTAGCGTGCTGATATATCTGCCAAATACCTACCATAAGGCACCACTATCTCAGCCACTCCTCCTGCAGAGGATAGATCATATGATAAGCTCGAGTTTTCTACAGAAATAATTCTTATATTAGCATCAATAGGTGTTCCTAACCGGTCCTCAACAAAGAATCTTATTCTCATAGGAACTCTCGAGAGATATATGGTCAGCTCGGTATCATTAAGAAATAGTCTAGTAACATTATAGGGATAATATACTTTGACTTGATCTAAAGCTCCCTCAACATATACCTCTAGAACACCTACGGGAAGACTCAAATTAATGCTTATATCCGAAGTCTCGATAATATCTACCAAGTTTCTATCCACAAATATCGAAATCTTTATCGGAACACTTGGTGCACCTGATATAGGATCTATTAAATTAAGAATCAATGTTTTTCGCGAAGTATTTATTCTCAAGATCATATCTGTTTTATCTACGAGCATTCTTATAGTAGTAGGCTGATAATAGATCTGGTTCTCAGGAGAGATGTTTACAACATAGATCCCGTACATAACGTCTTTAATAGTTGCAACACCTCTTTCATCGGATACTGCAGAGTACTCTGCTCCTGTAATTATATTTTTCATATATATGCTTGCTCTACCTACATTCCTACCTAAATCATCTATTAAATGTAATCTAAGATCAAAGGGTATTGGAACAACTCTAAAAGTCTTATTAGTATCTCTAAAAAGCTCTACATAAGCCATGGTATCCATATAGAATACTGAGGATAGACTTATTCGATAGAATCCTAATGGAAGCTCCAAATGCGCTGTCTTTATAGGAACACTTATTCCTCGCCATATAGGGCCTTCTGAGGTTATTGTTATGTTGAGTACGTTTAGATCAATGATCGTGTTATCTAGATCATTAATTACTGTATATGTGAGTCTCGCTGTTTTAGCAACAAGATCAGCGAAAATTATTCCTGGGTCTGAAATATTTGTTTTTCCAGATGCTAGTAGGATCCCATTATATAATACATCGATCTCGTATACCCCCTTTGATATATATATTGGTAATGGATTACTTGTTAGTGTAAGATTTAATGAGTAGTTAGTATCTATATTCTTAACACTAATTTCAATACCCAAAGGCGCCTCAACTGGAGATAGAGGTATAGATGATCTTTCAGATCTGATTCTGACAAATAGATCTACAGGGATCACAGAGACTTTTAATTTTACGATGTTAGTATTTCTCACCACTATATTACTATATTCCACTTTTCCTGTCTGCACTGACTCAACGACAATTCTGTAGGTAGAGTAAGGTAAATATACTATGGCCTCCGAATCTTTAATATAAGCAGTAGCAACAAGATCAGTTCCCTCGTATACATATAAGGTTCCTAGTATCCCTAAATATTTCTTTTGGACCGACTCTATCTCTGGACTCAGTTTTATAAGGATTTTCTCCATGGGACATTTAGAGATTATTACATTAGTATCCATGACCAGACCATTATCTCTTCCCACAATAAAGGCATTAGAGCCATCCCTGAATATGTGCGCGTAAAGCTCAGTTCTACCTAAGTACTCGGTATAGTAATTAGATCTTAGACAAGGTTTAAGTACACTATTCTCTACTTTAAAAATATTGATCTCGCCACTAGTAGATGTTGCTACTAGAATCTGATTATTTGAGAGATCAATACTCGCCAAATCTGAATCAAAAGTGTAAGAGGATGTAAGAACGTGTTTACTAAGCTCAGGCATGTATTTTGCTAAGTAGATCTTTGAATCCACAGATAGTGATATATATTCGCCATTGGCAGAGATCCTAGCATTAATCTTCTCGGGATCTTTAATCGATAAATAGTAATTGATATAGTTCTCACCACCTACCTTAACTATATTATACTGCGAATCGTAGTAAGTTATGTAGAATCCATTTTTAGTAGCATATACAGCTAGATACTTATATCTATCAGAATAAATGTTGTTATAAGGCTCATAGAAAAAGGCTTTAGAGATCTTTGCTGGTATAATTAAAGAGCTTTTTAAAGTAGCCTTATACGGAATTGATGAAAGATCTAGTTCATATATAGCAACAAAACTTCTCTCAGGTACTGGTCTCAAGAGTTCTGAAATTCCTTGACCAGGTCTCATAACAATTAGAATAGATATCGTCTCATCAGGTCTCCTGGGTTTCGGTAGCGATATTATCTCTGTATAGGTCTCATATGATGGGTGCGTCACTCTAAGTTCATAGTTTGATACGTTAGCGTCGAGTATAGGGATATTAAGTACCGCTGATCCGTTTACCGATACAGTTGAGTAATAAATATCTCTATTTCTTAGATACGTGAGAGTTATCAAAGCATTATTTATCGGAAAACCTGAAGGATCTGTTACATTAAGTACTAGTTTCACTGTTGGTGGAGAATATATAACAAATAACTTAGTTAAATCATACTCTATATGATCCCCCATGACCCTAATCAAAGGAGACACATAGAAAATTGAGGCAGAAGTATACCCCATAAGCATTGTGCTATCTACCGGACCGATCTCAAGCCATCCTCCTTGAGAATATTTATATGAGTATAAAAATGATCCGTCGAATGCCACTATATAGGAGTCTATTCCTATATTACCCACATATATCTCTCTAATCGATTCTCTAGAAGCTTGTATGTAGGTAATTCTGTTTTGGAGTAGATCTATAGCAGCGATCTCGCCAGTATCTGTGCCAGCTACTATTAGATTGGGTGTCTTTGTATTTGGAGCACTGAGACTAGTTACGTAGCCATGAACTACGTAATCGTTGTATACAGCTTTCTTAAGATCCTCGGAAAAACTAAAGATCCTGATAATACCTGTCTTATTAAGTGATCCTGCAACCACTAAAACATTATTATCAAGAGCTAGAGCTCTTGATGCTTTTATTCCTAAGTTAACGTATTTGGTATAGTATAGATCCGATAAATTTAGATTAATCTCTGACGAATAAGACTGAGCTTCAGTACCTAAAATAACTCCCGTAGGTTGCTGAAACAATATATCTGCTATTGATATAAGTGATAGTGATAATAGAATAATAGAAGAGACTATTTTTAGAGAATCACTTTTCCTACCTAATACTCTCTTCCAGTATCCTAAGATCAACAGACACACCCATAATAAATGTTTAGCAAGAATAATATACTTAATACTAAAGATCTTTGACATCTTTTATTTTATCCGAAACATAAATCCTAAGCATATAAATCACTAAGTTATAATAATTTTAATAGAAAATGTATGAGTACATAACAATTCTTCTTGGGCTGATCATGATATTAGTAGGTGTATTACTAGTAACGTTATCTATCATACGGAAAAGAGATGTCTATGAGGAAATAATTTCACATGAAAAAGAGAGAAGTGGTAATGAGCGATCAGAGAGTGTAGGAATTATAGTGATAGGACCTTTCCCAATCATAATTAGATCTTCTTCTGTTAAATTATTTATAGTTCTTTCATTGATCTTCATTATAATTATTTTTCTAGTAATGATTCTTATAACATTACGGGTAATCGCGTGATATATACTTTATGTCTTTAATGTATATCTTATTAATAGGAGGCTATTAATACTTGAAATTGAATAAAATATTAGATCCTAGAGAATTGCTTGATGTATCTCAGGTATCTATCGAACTAGCAAAAGAACTAATTAGGTACTCGAGATACTCTATAGAATATTACTTCAGTAATCAAGAGTCTCCTCCGGAGCCTAAAGAACTTATAGAGAGATTTCCTATAGTTAAGAAAAGATCAGCTGTCTTCATAACGCTTGAGAAGCTAAGTGGTTCAAGAAGAGAGCTGAGAGGGTGCATTGGTTTCGTAATACCTTATATGCCTCTTTGGAGAGCTGTTTCTGAGTCTGCTATATCATCTGCCTTCAAAGATCCTAGATTTAGTCCATTGGAAAGATCTGAGATGAAAGATATTGTTATCGAGTTATCTATATTAAGTCTATCACATAGATTAACAGATCCATTAAGAGAAATATTAATAGGTAGAGATGGTCTCTATGTGGTTAGAGGATTATACAGTGGAGTTCTTTTACCGCAGGTTCCTATAGACTACTGCTGGGATAATGAGACTTTCTTAGCAGAGACTTGTATGAAAGCTGGTCTAGAGCCTGACTGCTGGCTTGATGATAAAACTGAGGTCTATGCTATACCAGGTAGAATATTCTCAGAGATAGAACCCAATGGAGAGATTATTGAAAGAGATCTGCTTCATGAATATAGGGAGAAATGTGGGTACTCATTAGAACGTTGATCGACAAATGATCTATAATCTGTTTACTAATGATGTTACCGTTTCGTATTGCTTAGCAGTCACTTCCTCAACTTTTTCTCCTATAATTATTCTATCCCATGGTAATACCTCATCATATCTATACCCACTATAAACTATCTTCATGATCTGAGGGTCTCCCGAGTTCATTAATAAATTAATCAATGTATTGATCTTTCTACCAGATCTACTCCACTTAATGAGTAGATCTCCAAGAGGTTTATTAGCCATAGATATATACGCTTGGGCATAGGCCCATTTAATATCTAGCGGTCTAGTATCCACTAGATCTTTAAGCTCTCTTATATAGATATTAAGAATTTTTTCAAGATCCTCTAATGCCCTCATACCTATCCACTGAAAAACTGTTTTGGGCTTAGGGATCAGCGGATTAAGCGACACACTGATTCGTCTTCTATTCTCTTTGGCGTATCTATAGATCTGTTTTATACTCTCAATATTTCTCTTAATATCCTCTGCAGTCTCCCACTTACTGCCGTATATCAAGTATATCTTAAGATCGAAGCCTCTATTGATCAAACTCTTTATATATTCAATAAGAATATTCTCACTAAATAAATACTTCATATAGATCCTGTGAAGTTTAAATAAGAAACTCTCCGGAGCTACAGTAAGTGTTCTCTGCCCTAATGCTTTAACAAGCTCGAGGAAATCATCGCTATAAAGAAATAATGTGTCTAGTCTAATGGATGGTATAGAGGCTTTGAAACTTTCGTTAACTAAATACTCTAAAAATCTTAATTGATTCTTTGAGGCGGGTATGAGAAGCGAGTATAAAATAACTCTTTTACCCGAGATAGTGTATTTGATTCCTTCTTCAACGATCTCTTTTAATCTCTCGTAGCTTCTTTCTCTATATGGCTGAAATAATCGAGTTTCATGACAGAAAGAACACCAGAATCTGCATCCTCTACTAAGCTCTAGCTTGATTCCTCTCCCATAGATAGGCTCTATCTCTAGATTCTCTATTTGCATAGTGGGATAAAAAACTGTGTCCAGGTTCTTAACATATCTTCTTATGGCCTCCTCTTTTAACTCTGGGACATAGACGTACTCTAATTCCGCAACCTCCTCCAAGAATCTTTTCTTATTATCTTTGTTCTCAACCCACAGATCAATTACTTTGTCTAGTGTTTCTTCGATTTCTCCTATGATAAAGACATCAATTATATCCGCGAAGGGAATTGGATTACTCATTACGCCAGGTCCACCTACTACGAGAGGTTTGTCTCTTCTTTTTCTAAGAGGTTCTACACCACCTGCTTCTAGAATATTTATTAAATTAACTATATCTAACTCATATGATATGCTTGATATATATAGATCAAAATCTCTTAGAGGAGATCCCGTCTCTATACTCCTAGGATCCTCCTCATTGCCTGCTAATTTCATCGAGTAAAATCTCTCTAAATAAACATCCTCTCTATTATTAACAACATAATATATTAGATCTGTGGCTAAACTTGTTAGCATTACTCGATAGAGACTTGGATAAATAAATGCTATTCTGGAGGCAACTCTCAGAGGATTTCGATAAATAATATTTACCTCAAGATCTCTTAATGATCTCTTGACTCTGTGTGATTTACTCATTTATATCTAGTCTCATTAAATCATTATGCAACAAGCCTTTTAGCGACCTTATCGAGATATTGGCAGAGATATATTAGGAATATTATACCTTATTATATGCTTTTAGAACTATTAAGTGATATATATATTGGTGATGAACTTTGTTTATAGAGTTTAGAGATGTTGCTATTGTAGAAGCTCTCAGAACTCCCATTGGTAGATTCGGTAGATCCCTAAAAGATCTTCATCCATCAGATCTGGCTGCCGTATTAATAAGAGAGGTGCTTCAAAGACTAGAGATAAAGAGTGACGAGATAGATCTTGTTGCACTTGGAAACGTCATAAAATGTGGATTAGGTCAATTACCAGCTAAACAAGCCATTATAAAAGCAGGTTTACCACCGACTATAGAGAGTATGAATATTGATATGGTCTGCTCATCTGGTATGGCTGCTATAGAAGTTGGAGCCCTTCATATATCTCACGGATCAGCTAAGTTAGTTATTGTAGGTGGTATGGAAAGCATGAGCTATTCTCCACTTATACTATCTAATAAATTCAGGTGGGGAGTACAGCATCTCACAGGGAGAACAATTGAGATCGTGGATTCAATGGTTTATGATGGTCTAACAGATCCTTTCATGAATTATCATATGGGTCACATAGCGGATTTATTTGCTCGTAAACATGGTTTCTCAAGGGAGGAACTAGATTTAATTGCTTACGAAAGTCATATGAGAGCTGCTAAGGCTCGTGATAATGGATACTTCAAGAGAGAAATAGTGCCAGTAAAGATCAAATCTGACACATCAGAGATTGAATTATATAATGATGAGGGCATAAGAGACGACACTTCACTAGATAAATTAGCTAAGCTAAAACCAGTATTTACACCAGAGGGTCCTCATACAGCGGGTAACTCGTCTCAATTAAGTGATGGAGCATCTATACTTGTTCTCGCAAATAAGAATTATGCTAAAGAGAGAGGATTTAGAATAAGAGCTATCTTAAGAGGTTTCGCAGGTGTAGACGTAGAACCTCTTGAATTCCCCGGAGCACCTGTTCCAGCTGTTAGAGAACTTCTAAAAGGATTCTCTCTAAAGGTATCTGACATAGATCTTTTTGAAAATAATGAAGCTTTTGCAGTATCTACAGCTATCTTCACTAAGGAGTTAGGGATCAGTAGAGATAAGCTGAATATATTCGGTGGATCTATAGCGCTGGGGCACCCAATAGGAGCTACAGGTGCTAGAATAACAACAACCTTATTAAACGCTTTAGAGATAAAGAACCTAAGATATGGAGTAGCTTCTTTGTGTCACGGGCTTGGTGGAGCAACAGCTATTTTAATTGAGAGAGTGTAGAGAATGATGAAATTCGAATCTTTATTTGGATTACCTAGTCTCGACTCATGTATAAGAGCTACGAGCAGAAATCATCTAGTGTTCATAGTAGGATCCTCGGGTACCGGAAAATCAGTTCTTATTAAAAACTCTGTTGCAACCCATCTTACCACGGATAGAGGAGCGATCGTAGTTTTATTAGACGAAGACCCACGAGATTTTCTGGACTCCTTATCTAATTTAATTGAGCCCGAGAAAATCAAAGACTTCTTAAGAGATAGAAAATTAAAGATTATAGACGCATTCTCTTTCAGAGCTAGGGAGAGAGGGTTTTTATATGAGAAAGTGGAGTGGGAGATAAAATATGCGAATCCGAATAATCCAGCGGATCTTATCGATATAATAAGATCTTATCTCGAGGAAAATAAAAGTCGCGGTTTAGAAACTGTTGTTGTAATAGATTCTCTTAACGAGATCTATACAGCGACGGATCCCGTGAGAACAGCTGAGTTCATTAAGTATTCAAAAGCTCTTTTCACAAGATCCTACAGATCTTTAACGTTAGTCACTATACATACAGACTCGGAGAACATAGCTAATTGGCTTAAGGACTACGCTTATGTTGCTGATGGAATAATAGTACTAGATGTAGGAACAGATCAGAGAGGAAGATTCTTCAGATACTTCCAAGTAAAGAGATTTAGATCATCAGATCACTGCAGAGAACCAATAGTATATAAACTCGAATCTGGGAGAATCTCCTTTTAATTTTCTAGAATAATGCCTCCGAGACCCTATTTACAAAAGTATTTCTTGAACACCAAAAATACTTCTATCTTCCTCCACAGTTAAACTGATCTCTGTATTATCCCTTTCTGTTGCTTCATTACTACTCATGATTTTATCTATGAACCACTCAATATTTGGGGGTTCCGTGATCTTGAAGATTCTTCCATTAATTCTTACATAAACTTCTCTCTTATTCAAAGTAAATTTTATGTTAATAAGATCATCTGTTGGCAACACATAGATCTTTCTTTTATGGTTTATTCTTATTATCTTTGCTGCCTCTATAGCGCTTCTCATAGTGGCATAGAATAAATCATTTAATCCACCAAAGATCTCTATATACTCCTCTCTTCCAGTGTTTTCAGGAAGAGACATATTTATCAAATTATTCCCTTCCTCTTAACTGGGTTAAAAAGACTATCCCCATATACTGTTAATTGAGCCAGAATAGAGAATCTACGATCTTATGTAGTGATCTAACTACTTCACGCATTTATAAGAATTATAGAAATAAAATGGATCAACTATATGTATGTCTTATTACCCCCCTTAAATAACATATTAGAAAATGGCAGAGCATAGGAGAAGTGTTTCATGGAATCCATATACAGAGAAGTATAAAAAAGAAGTATTAAAAGATCTTATATATTCAGCGAAGGGTATCTATAAAGCAGATATAGTTGTGAAAAATACAACTTTATTTTCAGTAGCAACAGAGGAACTAATTCCTAACTCGAGTATTGTGATATTCAATAAATTTATTACTCGAGTGCTAGTCGGTAAGGATCCTAGTAAATATGTGGGAAATAATACGCTTGTCATAGATGGCAGAGATCTTGTCGCTGTTCCAGGCTTCATAGATGCTCATGTGCATATAGAGTCGAGTTATGTGTCACCTATAGAATTCTCCAAGATCGCTGTCTTACATGGGACAACTACTGTAGTAGCTGATCCACACGAGGTAGCTAATGTAGGAGGTGTAGAAGCCTTAAATCAATTCATCGAAATGAGTAAAAAGGCCTTCATAAAGATATTTCTGCAAGTACCTAGCTGTGTTCCTCCCGTAGATCCATCTATACCAATAGATAGTCCCGGTGCGATATTTGATGATAATATACTCAAGAAATTAATTGATCGAGACGAGTTCCATAGCTTGGGAGAGTTCATGGATTACATATCGGTTGCTGAAGGATCCGATAAAGCTTTAGAGGTCATCACGGATGCCATACTTAAACGAAAAAAAGTATATGGACACATCCCCTCATTAGATGATGAATTACTTGATAGATATATCTTAACGGGAATTTCTTCGTGCCATGAATCCGCTTCTTCTGTAGAAGCCCTGGAAAAACTTAGAAGAGGTCTTTATTTAATGATTAGACAAGGTTCTTCTTGGAAGGATCTTGATATATTAGGAGATCTACTAAAGAAAAATATTGATTTAGATAGGGTCATGCTAGTCTCGGATGATATAAATATCATAGATCTTTACGAAAAAGGCTATATGGATAATATAATCAGAGAAGCTATCGAGTTAGGTATAGATCCCCTGAGAGCAATTAAATCGGCAACGATTATACCTGCAACATATATTCAAGCTGATGACATAATTGGTATGATAGCTCCGGGAAGATTCGCTGATATAATTCTTCTAAGAGATCTTAATAAAGTAATTATTGACACCGTGATCTCTAACGGAAAAGTCTTTGTTTACAGAGGGGAGAACATACTGAAAAACTACTCGTCAAAAGAGCACGAGGAATTTATGTGCTATATCAAGTGTAGGAGATTTAGCGAGGCACTTAAAGATATAGGATCAGAAGATCTGCTTATTAAAGTTAATTACAGAGACGGATTAGTCAAAGTGAGAGTTATTAAACTCATCGTTGGAAAAACTGTTACTTCAAGTGATCAAGAGATCTTAGAGATCAAAGATGGTTTTATAACTATAGATCCTTCAGAAGATCTTGTATATGCTGCCACTATTGATCGATATAGTGATAAAAAAACTATTGGAAAGGGATTCATTAAAGGATTGGGATTATCTAAGGGGGCTATAGCTCAAACAATTGCTCATGATACACATAATATCTTAGTCGTAGGAAAAGATCCTGTATCCATGATCAATGCAGTTAAAAGATTAGTAGAGATCGGTGGTGGCATAGTGATTTCGCTACAGGACAAGATTTTATCTGAGCTTATTTTAGAGGGTTATGGATTATTCTCTACAAGACCTTATGTAGAGGTATATAATGAGTTGAAGAGGCTTGAGAAGATGCTTAGGGAATTAGGAGTTACGGGCGAAAGAGTATTCATGACACTTTCTCTGGTACCTCTACCAGTTATACCCAGCTTAAGATTAACTCCTAAAGGTTTAGTGGATGTTAATAGTATGAGAATATTAGATCCTGTGATCGAGTATTTGCAAAAATAAAATCAAGTTAAGCTTATATTACTTAAAATCTCGATAGAACAACATAACCGTAGATAATATCACGCTCAGTAACTATACCATGGATCTCATCTCTGGAAGCAACTAATAAGTAATCTATTTTCTGAGAGAGCATTTTCTCAGAGGCTTCACCTATGTCTGCCTCAGGATTTATTGTAGCGATCTCTCTCGCAACTAGAGCAGAAGGTAACTTGCAGAATTCTTCGTATAAACCCGTTGTTATATATTTGAAGACTGTGTGACTCCCAATAAAATTAATTATGTCTCTTGCTAATACAATACCTGAAACAGATCCGTCTTCTCTTACGAGAGGTATTCTTCTTATGTTTAAAATATTCATCTCTCGAATCACCTCACAGAGACTACTTATATGCTTCATCGTTACTAATTGAGAACTCATAACATCACTAACTCTTATTCCTACTTTCTTCTCTTTGAAAAATTCTATTATATCCCTATCTGTTATGAGACCGACGATATTATCTTCTTTATCTAACACAACCACATACCCTCTCTCACCGAGTATAAGTGTCTCTAAAACCTCCTCTAAATCAGCATCTTCACGCATCACAGGAAAATCTCTTCTTGACACAGATTTGGCGGGTTCTTTATTCAATGTCTCCACTAAGTTGCCTTTGTGTTTAACATCGATTAAAGAGGAATAAATACCTCCTAGTAACGAGAGTAATTCTCTTACTGATACAACAGAATCTACTTTTTTCCCAGTTTTAATCAATGGGAGGACTTGAGTACTCTCCTTATAGAATATCTCAAAAACTTGAAGTAAAGAGATCCCTGGTGAATAAGTTTCTCTAATTTTCTTTGCTAAGAGAGCTGCCGCACCGGGTTTCTTAACAACTCTCTGGTTAAAATTAGGTGTACCATCGCTTCTTAACCATCTATGTCTGTCATAAATTGCCGAGAATCTTCCTCTAAATATATTTAATCACCTCCTCTAAATTATGCCGATATCCAATACTATCTTTACGATATCTGATCTATCTATTATACCGACTAATTTATTCTCCTCCGAGACAACAGGGATCCTGCCTATGTTCTTAGACACGAGTATCTTGATAATTTCAGCTATGTCTGTGTCCTCTCTAGCCACTATAGCAGGTCTATTCATGAGAGAAGAGATTTTATAACCTTTTCTCGGACCGCTTTCACTCTGAAAAGCAATTGTTGCTCTAAGAAGATCTTGTTGAGATACGAAACCTATGACTCTGTTGTGATCATCTGTGACAGGAAATCCCGCAAACTTATACTTTATCATATTTTTCCAAAGAGTTGATACAAACATATTGGGCTTAACAGAGATCGGGTCTTTACTCATGATATCTTTAGCACGAAACTCTTTTAATCTATTTATTATGCTATGCTCTCTTAATATTTTCTCCATAAAATGCTCAAAACCGAAAACTCCTCTATATATCATCTCTCTCTGATCATTCACCACAGGAACATACCATGTGTCTAGCTCAAGCATCTTTTTAAGAAGCGTGTTTAGGGGGTCTCCGAGAGAGGCCGTTAAAAGAGGCTCCTGCATAATATCACTCACCAATAGAGTAGTTTTTGATGAAGCTATAGCGAGAATATTCTCTCTCCAAATCACACCAATTACTCTCTCAAGATCGTCTGTCACAACAAGTATTCTGTAGCCTAAGTCTCTCATAAGAGATCTTGCTCTAGAAGCCTGTTCACTTTTTTTAATAGACGGAATTTTTCTTAGAAGAGACTCTTCTAAAACAAAAGTTTTATTCATGTAAATACCATGTAATAACTATTTCGTGAGCTAATATGTTTTAGTTAATAAACTTCTCATAGGATTCGATGTATCATTGGTTTTGGCTGGAAAGGATATATTGCTTCAAAAAAAATTACTAGAGGAGTGGATTTCTTGGCTTCTAAAGCTGATAATTACATGAGTTCACCTGTTATCTCAGTATACCCTCATGATAACATTGCTCATGTAAGAAACTTAATGTTGAAACACGATATAGGTCGTGTCGTGGTTGTTGACAATAACTTTAGACCTATTGGAATCGTCTCTAAGTCGGATATAGTGAGATATTTCCTTGATAGAAGAAGAGCGAGAAGATCTCTTGAAGAAGTCTTAGTCCGTGAAGTCATGACATCGCCTGTGATCATGATTCCTCCTAATACCTCCATCAAAAAAGTTGCTGAAATTCTCCTGGCTAAAAATATTAGTAGTTTACCTGTGTACTCACCTGAAAAAGGTTTACTGGGTATTATTACAGCTACGGATCTTCTAAAAGCTTTTAGTGAGCACGGGACAGGTAAAGCTAAAGCCAGTGAATATATGAGAAGGGATTTTACAATTGCTAGAAGAGATCACTCCATATTTCGCGTCATTGATCTCATAAGCAAAGATCCTGATAGAAAAGTTATTGTGGTTGAAAATAATATGGTGATAGGTGTCATAACAGAGACAGATGTAGTATTTGTGAAACCGAGATCTGAGTGGGCTTCTCATAGCTATATCAAGAGAAGAAGATATGATACTACGAGAGGATTCATATCTGTAATTCGAGACTATATAGTTCCAACTGCTGGAGACATAATGACACCAGATCCTATAGTGGTTAATGAAGAAGAGGATCTTAGCTCAGTATCCGATCTAATGTACAGAAACAGGATCGGTTGTTTACCTGTAGTAGATAAGGAAATGAATATAAAAGGTCTAGTTACAAAAAGAAGTATACTAAAAGCTATAAAGGATCTTCTTTAGAAACACAGGATCCTAACTAATGAGTTTTTGCTTAGATCCAAAGAACACCTTAGCTTTGCATCTATCTCTAAGACAAACAAGGTTTAAGAGAAGAATAAGTTTTTGCCTTAAAATATGTCGAGGCTCGATTCATTAAGTGCAGGATTCAGAGAATTAATATTTTACCTTAATCATCTAAACTAGATTAGGAGTGTATATTATAATGATCCTAGAAATCCTGACACTGTCTGTTTTACTCTCATCAGCGTTTATACAAAGTTTACATATATTCTATGGTTTAGGTTTTCTAATTAGATGTAGAGCAGAGAAATGCTACAGTAATAATCGATATTATAGTAATAATTCAATAGATCGTTTCGTAAGAAATCATCCTAGGATCTCAGTAATAATACCTATGAAAAACGAGGATCTTAATATTGTGAGAAAAACTCTGGAGAAATTAGCTGAGCTAGAGTGGAATAAAGAATCTATCGAAATAATTGTTGCATCTGATGATCCCGTTGATAGATGGAAGATTATCGAAGATCTGATTAATGATATAAGCATTAAATATAAAGTTAAGATTTGGGCAAATTTCCGCGAGAATCCTGTAGGTGGTAGAAATGGCGCCATTAATGAAGTTATTAAAAAATGTAGTGGGGATCTTATTCTAATACTTGATGCCGATAGTATTCCTGAGAAAGATTTTCTCCTGAAGCTATACAACAAAGTACGTACCGAGAAATGTGATGCTGTTGTTGGTAGATGGATTGGTTACAGCTATTTCAAAAGTAAAATAGGGGAGGCCTTGTCCGCGTCAACAGATTTTATTGGTTCCCTACTTTTTTATGGGAGAGAATACTGGGGCTTTTACATTGTTCCCTTAGGTAGCGGAACATTATTCACTAGAGAGGTATTTGATAAAATTGGTTTAATAGAGTATGATATAGTTCAAGATGACTACTGGATCGGTTTGAAGATGTTCGGTAAAGGTTTGAAAACATGTTATGAGGATACTGCAGTGGTGAAGGTTATGGTTCCATCCACGTATAGGGCTCTCAAGATTCAGCAGAGTAGATGGTCTTTTGGAGCTGTTCAAGCAGGGTTAAGAGGCATTAATATCGTGAGGGCTGCAAGAGATAAGCTATATAGAAAATTTGAGATCATATTGTACGCATTTCAGTACCTACCCACTATTCTGACGGCTTACTCTCCTATAGCATATGCGGTCGCGTATATCTTTATCGAACCTAACACAGATCCTATACTCAATATATTTCCTTATTTAATCATGTGGATCATGGTATCACTTTTTTATGCGATTATATATTATCATATAATCACAGTTAGAAGAGGAAGTGTTGGACTTAGAGGTATAAAATGGCTTGGGACCTCAAGTGCTTTATTAACATCACTTTCACCTTTTATAGCATATAATCAATTAAGAGCAATATTTAGAAAAAGAATCTACTCTTACAGAGTAACGCCTAAGGGATCTTTGGAGAAAAATATTTATGGACTATCTGATATTTTTATAGAAGCGATCATATTATTGATATTGGTTATATCGACTGTAAAAATGTTTTTAATGAGTCATTTTTTGTCTATATTATTTGTTGCAATGTTCATTGCTTCATATGCATATACGATCTTTGTATATTTTGAAAATATCAGGAAATGAGTAGTGTAGTAAAAATCTTAGACACATAAATAGGTCCTTTGTGTTTATAAAGAATTTTAAATTGATATGTTCTTTATTATCTTGGTGGCATGTGTTGACTAAAAAGATTCTAATGGATAAACCATTAGTAGAGCTAGATGGAGACGAAATGGCACGTGTTATGTGGGCGTGGGTCAAGGAAAAATTATTGTATCCCTATATAGAACTAAAAACCGAGTACTATGATCTTCATATTAAACATCGTGATGAAACAGATGATCGCGTTACCATAGAGGCTGCAGAAGCTATCAAGAGACTTGGTGTAGGAGTTAAATGCGCAACCATCACGCCAAATGCTGAGAGAGTGAAAGAGTATAATCTCAAGAAGGAGTGGAGAAGCCCAAATGCCACGATAAGAGAAATTCTTGATGGAACAATATTTAGAGCTCCTATAATACTAAGAAACATAGTGCCTGCTGTAAGATTCTGGAAGAAACCAATTGTTGTGGCTCGACACGCTTACGGAGATATATATTCTGGTGTTGGTATAAGATTTGAGGAACCGGGAGAGGCTGAAATTATATATAGATCTAGATCTGGTAAAGAGATCAGAGTTAAACTACCTGCTCTTCAAGGATCAGGTGTTCTTCAAGCATATCATAATTTAGATAAATCTATTGAGAGTTTTGCTCGTGCATCATTTAAGTACGCACTACTTAATAAACTAGACCTATGGTTCGCAACAAAGGACACAATATCTAAAGTCTATGACGCAAGATTCAAAGAGATATTCAATAGAATATACGAGGAGGAATTCAAAGAAGAATTTGAGAAAGCAGGTCTAAAATACGAATACTATTTAATTGACGATGCCTATTCCAGAGCAATGAGATCAGAAGGAGGTTTTGTTTGGGCTACTAAAAACTATGATGGTGACGTGATCTCAGATATGGTGGCTTCAGCCTTCTCGGGAAGTCTGGCCCTAATGACCTCAGAATTATTCTCACCAGAAGGCTATTATATGTCCGAGGCAGCCCATGGTACTGTGCAGAGACATTACTATCGATATCTCAGAGGAGAGAAAACTTCCACCAATCCAACAGCTATAATATTCGCGTGGACAAGAGCCTTAAGAGAGAGAGGTAGAAGAGATGGATTAACAGATTTGATGAAATTCGCTGAATTACTGGAGACAGCTGTTAAGAAAACTATTGAGGATGATAGAATAATGACACAAGATGTTGCTAGAGTTGCTGAGCCACCTATTAATGCGATTGTTACTACTGAGGAGTTTATTGATGCTGTCAAAAAGAACCTAGACAAGCTAATAGAGAAGGAGGGATTATTGAAGTAGAGATTAGATCTGTAATTATCTGTAATCAAAGAAATTTTTTATAAATGACTATAAGTCTCTCAATCTCTGAAGAGGAGCCAAAGCATTGATCGTTGTGGAACACTTAGAGGAGTCATTAGGATCTTGGATATTAATAGAGTATAGAAGTGCTTACAATTATGCTAGAAGAAGTAATATTCCTATACTTTTTACTGGTATTGAGATAAAAGATCTACCTAGTACTAAAAAGAAATTTCACGAGATCCTAGATCCAAAAGATGTAGTAATACTAGATCCTCAGGCAGAAATCACGTTAACACCAGAGGAGACTAGACTTTATAAGGGTTTTGTAATCGGTGGTATCCTAGGTGATCACCCGCCTAGAGGTAGAACAAAGAAGTTTTTATCTGATAAATTTCCTGAGGCCACGAAGAGAAATATAGGTAAGAAACAATTCAGTATTGATGGTGCAGTATATGTTCTCACCCAAATTCTTAAGGGGAAGAGATTAGAGGAGATACCAGTAGTATATGGTGTAAGAATTTATTTTTCGAAGGGATCTATTGAACACGAAATATATCTACCTTACGCATATCCATTTGATAAAGAAACTAGTAGAGTTATGATTTCAAAGGATCTAGTTGATTATTTAACGGGTTCAGAGAAGAAAGTCGTAATAACATACGATCAATACTTATGGGGTTAATACAACGAAGAATAGAAAATAGAAATGAATAAAAAGTTGTTTTGTAAAAGACTAAGTATGGGGCCGGTAGCTCAGCCTGGAAGAGCGCTGCCCTCGCACGGCAGAGGTCCCGGGTTCAAATCCCGGCCGGTCCACTACATCCTAAATATTTCTATTTTGGCTAAGATAATTGTTTAGAGGCTTCTATATGCTCAAAATCAATTATAACGAGATACTAGATTTATTCGAAACCAGATTACGAGTAGATGATAATGTTAGGAGCATAGCTATAAGATACGGATATCAGCCATACATGATAGCTAGGTATATTGAGATGCTGGGTTTTGATGAAGCATTAAGATTATTAGATGTTTTTGAGAAAAAAGATCTTTTTAAACATAGCATAAGATGTAATGATCTAAGATGTAACTGTGGGAGAATAATAGACTCCTTAGAGGATCAAGGTTTTATTTTAAAAGCTATTGAGTGGGCTAGATACTCTTACGTAGTCTTAGAGAAACCTCAGAAACCATCTATTGGAGCTACTCATGAGTACTTAAAGGGTTGTTATTATTTATATAGAGATGCAGCTTCGCTGATACCAATCGTTATATTTAGTCCATCACCTGGGGACTACATATTAGACTCTTGCGCTGCACCCGGAGGCAAAACCGCGCATATGCTTCTGGAGATGAGAGATAGGGGTCTAGTAGTAGCTAATGATATTTCTATGGATAGATTAGTTGCTCTTAAATTTAATCTGATTAGAATGGGTTTTAAAAGCTATGTAATAACGAGATTTGATGCTAGAAAAACACATGAGATCTTCAGAGACGAGATACCCAAGATCCTAGTAGACGCTCCATGTAGTGCTGAGGGCGCTATTATGTTTGATCCTGAGAGAAAAAATAAGACAAGTTACTCAGCACTTGCTAAATTAGTCTCTCGAGAAATAGAGATCCTTTCATCGTCAATAGAAGCTCTCGCCCCAGGAGGTTTAATAATGTATGTTACCTGTTCCATAGCACCTGAGGAGAATGAGTTTGTGATATCAAAGATCTTGGATTTCTACAGAGAGAATATAGAGATTGTATCTCCCCGCAACAATCTCTGGTCCAAAGGAATCGAAAGATTCTTGGGATACGAATTTAATCCTGAAGTTCAAAAATGCGTAAGGGTCTGGCCTCATAAGCATTTGATGGAGGGATACTTCATATGTCTTTTAAGAAAGAGATGAGAGATCACATTATTATTGATGAACCTGCCGAGTTTAAACCATTAAAAGAATATTTTGAAGAGATCTTCGATATACATACACTAGAATCTTTTTTCAGAAATAAAAAATTGATTTACCTAGAGAATAAGTACAGAGAACTTTACGTGGTCAACATAGATCTTCTAGAATACGTTAATAAGATGTTGATCAGTAGAAAGATCAGGATTATGTCGTTAGGTCTATTCGCAGGTTTTATTAAGGGGGATAAATTCATACCATCACCTCAATTTCTTGAGGAGCTCTACGCGTTAACTGGGAGATTTCGAGGAGCTATTGTAGCAAAAGAAAAAGGTGTTAAAGCTTTTCTATACGGCAATGACTTACTCTATGAGAGTGTTCATAGGATCTATAAACCTTTCAAAAAAGATTATATTGTGGGGGTCATCGATAGATCTGATATGAGAGTTATTGGAGTGGGTAGAGCAGCGGTGGATCTTGAAGAAATTAGAGGGTGGATTAATAAACCAGATTTCCGTCTTAAACCTGTAGTCTACAATGAGTTTGACTTAGGGTTCTTCTTAAGAGAACAGAAGGAGTATATTGAATAATCTCTCGTTGAGACTCGTTATCTTTTTCTTTGAAATAGTGAAATACTTCATAGAGTGTATTTTCATGAAATACTTAATTGAGGCAAGTGCGGCTCTCATAGGAGAGGAATTAGAGATCCGGCGAAATATCTCTATTTATATTGAGGATGGGGAGATAAAGAGCATAGGTTTATCAGGTTTTTCCACAGATTCTTCCACAAAGAAAATATCTCTTAAAAGAGGTGTTATTATGCCTTCTCTAGTTAATGCTCATATTCACAGCGCTGATATAGGGTTTGAGGAGTTTGGATGGGATCTAGACATAGATTCTGTAGTAGGGGAGCCGTATGGTCTAAAATATCATTTGTTAAATATCTATGAGGAACAAGTAAAGAATTTCATAAAGAGAAGTCTTGAATTATCACTTAAGTCAGGCGTTTTAGTGGTTAATGATTTTAGAGAAAATGGTTTAAGAGGTCTTCGGCAGGGTCTAGAGGCCGCTGAAGACATTAAATGGGGGATAGAATACATACCTTCGTACATGCCTATAGTACGAGGCGATGATTATCTGGATCTTGAAGAGATCTATGAGGCATCAAAATATACTAAATGGATCGGTATTTCATCACCTCACTACTACACTCCTGAAAATCTTAAGAAGATAGATTCTATAGCTGAAATGAGAAATTTATGGATAATCTCTCACGTGGCTGAGACTAGGGATGTGAGAGAAGAGAGAGATTTTGAGTTAATTAAAGATCTGAGGAGACTTAAAGCAGTTGTTCACGGCATCTATTTATCTAGTGAAGATCTGTATTTACTAAAAGAGAGAGGAATAGCACTTATTCTCTGTCCAAGAAGTAATATGTGGTTCGGATCTGGAATAGTCGATCTTAGAAAAATATTTAGTGCAGAGATTACCTTAGGATTAGGCACTGATAATTCGGGATGGATCAAACCTGATATATGGAGAGAAATTGAGTTTCTCATTGATCTATTAAGAATCCAAGGTTTAGCGCTAGATCCTAGAGAGATCCTTAAGATCGCAACGGTTGATAGTGCCAGGATCTTTGGTATAAGAAATGTTATTGAGGAGGGCGGAAAAGCAAGATTTATAGGTCTTCAATCAGAATGGATTAATACTGAGAGAACTGGAAATATATATCTTAGTATTGCTAAGAGAGGTGGTCCGGAGTCTCTAAGACTTTTAGTCAATGATAGATACGTCAGAATTATATAAGAAGATCTCTTTATAGAATTAAGCTTTACTTAAGACTATGTCTTCTTTATTCTTGTGGTGTGTAAAAACATCTTAAGATGCCATCTAAAAAATTATTTAGATTATTTTAGGAAAAAATTTATTAGAGGAATTAGTCAATGAACTCCAAGAAAGATTTAAGTAGAAGAGAAATAGATCTTGTAGTAGAAACAGCTAAGCCGCGAGACGTAGCTAAGAAATATGCTAGGATCCCTAGACGAGTCATGAAAGAACTTGATTTAGAGCCTGGTGATTTTATTGGAATAAGAAGTTCTAAAGGTTCTGTGGCTTACGCTCAAGCAATGCCTGGCTATCCTGAGGATGAAGATAGAAATATTATAAGAATCGATGGTTATATAAGAGAGACCTTAGAAGTCGGTGTCGGGGATACAGTAACCATATTCCCAGAGACCAAGATCTCTCCTGCTGATAAAATTATATTGATTCCTATGGAAACACCTGAGGATCTCTATATTGTGCCATTTATAACTCCTACACAGGATTATATGAAAGGATTCGCTGAGACCTTAAATCAATATAATACCTACATAAGACAACAACTCGTTAACAAACCTATTGCTAGAGGAGAGATCATCGGAGTATTTATACAACCGATATATGGTAGACCAATTAAGTTCTTCGTAAGAACAACCTCGCCCTCAAATGTAGTCTATGTGACTGATGAGACAGAGATCATGGTTAAATATGAGCCAATTGAAGAGATTAAGAGAGCTTTAGAAGGGATCCCAAAGGTTTCTTGGGAGGATATTGGAGATCTTGAAGAGGTTAAAGAAAAATTAAGAGAAATTGTAGAGCTTCCTATGAGACACCCTGAGATCTTTAGGCATTTAGGTATTGAGCCTCCTAAGGGAATTCTTCTCTATGGACCACCAGGTGTAGGAAAAACACTACTAGCTAAAGCATTAGCGAATGAGGTGGGGGCATATTTCATAG
>JBMFLZ010000008.1:0-52299 GCA_049970935.1 Sulfolobales archaeon
AAGAATTGACCGGCCTTAGAGATCAAGTAGCCTAGTTCTGGAACAGGCTCCTGCGGGCCTAGACCCAGAAATGATAGTGCGGCAGCGGCCAATGTGGCGGTTGCGAGATCAAAGGTCATCATAACTATGATTGGGGAGATTATGTTTGGTAGAATATGTCTATAGAGTATTTTTGATGTTGATAAACCAAGTAGCTTAGCTGCCTCAACAAATGGTTGTTCTCTAACACTCAAGACTGTTCCTCTAACAACTCTGGCGTAGCCCGGCCACCAAACAATAACCATAGCTATCCAAACAGAGATCAAGGCAGCTAATTGACCGTACTCCTGTGGTCTCAGACCAAATATTGCTGATAAGAAGTCTCGTAGCGGTGGCGAAGCCTCTAATACATCTCTTATTCTCTGAGGCATTACTGAGGCGAATGCTATAGCCAGTATTAATCCTGGGAATGCGAGGAACATATCTGTTAATCTCATTATTGACTCATCTACTAATCCTCCTCTGTACCCAGCCACTAACCCGAGTAGTATCCCTATGGGGACGCCTAGTAAAACTATGACTACAGAGATCACAAACGAGATCCTTACTCCATAAAGAATCATTGACAAAAGATCTCTGCCCCACTCATCAGTACCCAGCAACGGCCCCCCAGAGCATATAGGGGGTATACATGGAGGAAGATATCTCAGGCTCTCATTCTCAATAACAGGATAAACCCAGTAGGGCTGAGGAGCAATTATTGGTCCAATAACAGCTGTCACTATAGTCGCGAAAACTATTAATCCACCTAATATTCCAATATAGGATCTGCTGAAGGCGTAAGCCATTAATCTCCATTCCTCTATTCTTGAAGCATTTCTCATTGACCACTGAGGATCTATTTTATCTCTAAGCGCCACATAGAGATCAATAGATTTACTAAGTAGATTATACACTGCATCTCTCATTTGTATTCACCTAGTATCTTATTCTAGGATCTATGTAGGCGTACAATATATCAACAATTAAGTTAATTATTACATAGATCAATGCGACAAGAAGTACTGAGGCGATTAGAGCTGGGAAATTAAGTCTCATAATAGATTCATACATGTATCTACCTATTCCAGGTATATTGAATACAGTCTCTGCAATAACAGCTCCTGACAGCAACCCACCGAATGATAATCCGAGTATAGTTGTTACTGGAACCATTGTGTTTTTAAGTGCGTGTCTCCACACATTGAATTTTCTCAGTCCACGGGCTTTGGCAAATAGTATGTACTCGGAGCCAAGTGCATCAAGAAAACTATTTCTAACTATACGAGCGATGAAACCACCGTTTAGTAATGCTAGGGAGAGTGCTGGTACATATAATCTCTTCAGAGTCTCGGAGACCACGTCCCACTCACCACACATGGCTCCTCCGAAGAGAGGGACATAGCCTATGCTAGCGATTACTCCACCTATGACTGGGTAGGTGGTTGCTATATTATTTAACTTATCCATGCATTGAAGACTTATCATCGGGATCCCTGCTAAATATGTTGCTCTTAGCCACGAGAAGAATACTAGGATCATGAAGTAGTAGAGAACAAATGAAGGCATTGAGCTACCGAAGAACGCGAGGATCCTGACGAGAAAATCTATCCATGAATCTTTGTATAATGCAGCCAAGATCCCTAGAGGAATACTTATCGCTACTAGAAAAATAAAGGATACTAGAGCTAACTCAACTGTCACCGGGAACCTAGTCTTTATCTCATCAAAAACATTCGTGTGTCTAACAGGGTCTCTGAGAGATCCTGTGAATATACTTGTCACAAAAAATGCGAATTGCTCATACCACGGTGCATTAAACTTGTACTCCTCCCTGATCCTCTCTATTAACTTCGGGTCTGTTAATTTCTCGGAGACCCACGCTCTAACAGGATCTGTTGGAACAGCATATGCAATTATATATGTTAGGAATAATACACCTATTATAGTCGGTATGAAGGTTATTATTCTTCTAGCAATAAATGATCCGAAGCCCATGTCTCTTTAACCCAACTAATTAGTGTTGTGCGAAGATTAAAAGAGCATATAAGTTAAAAAATATTTATTTTTATTTGTTTCTAACACGTATTATTCATTGATCATGGTTTGGGTTTATATCCGTATAGCTTAACCCATATGTCGCTGTTCCAGTAGTATGGGTTGATCTTCAGCAGTATATAGCTGTCCTCCTTATAGCTAGCCACGTAGTATGGTCCTGTGCTTATAGGCTTATCCTTCAATAGTAGATATGTTGGGTCATTTTCTCCAGGAATAACATACTTAGCCCAGGCAGCTGGGTTTCTACCATTGTTAGAGTCTGCGAGAGCCTGCTGATACTTATCTCCTAATGCGTACTGCATAGATATTATGCTGGCGGGTGCGGTGGTGAATATGTGGAGAATAGCTGCATATGGTGAGTACAACTTGAATTTAACAACTCCATTTATAGGCACATTTGATGTATTGAATACTTTAAGTAGCTCATCTAGTGACTTGACCTCGTATTCTTTGCCGTGGTAGACTGTGACTAAGCCTTGAGACAATATGTTCTTGAATTCATCTACTGTTAGAACCGTTGATGCATTAACATCTATGAAGTCTCTTATGAGCCATGCAGGATCTAGATTTAATCTAGCTACTCTCCATATGCTGAAGAGTACATCAACAGCTGTTATTGGATAAGTCTTCTTATTCCATGGGTCGTAGGCTAGTACACCATCTCTAATAACGAAGTATAGCTCATCACCATTCTTATTAAATGCCCACGCAGTAGCTATCTGAGGCTCTGGCTCAATATTCTCGTACTCATAATCAATTAATTTACTGTATATCTGCTGGAAGATCTCCCAGCCAAAGCTCTCGTAGGATTTTGCGGTATCAAATGTGTCTGGCCAGCCTATGTATGCTAAAACCATTGTCTCAGGATCATTCTTAATGCCTAGAATACCTGTGTCAACAACTGGTGCTCTCGGATCCTCGTAGACTAAGTCGTATCTAGCGAAGGTCGTTAATGGATAGTACATGTTCTTTACCCAACTACCATAGTTTAATCCAGTAATTGCTTGACCTAGCATGATCATCGGGACCTCTCTATTGAACACAATAACTGCTGCATTAATTATTGCCTCACGAACCTCTGGGTCTAGAACAACTTTAGATAACTTAACTAGTGCACTAACAGGAACATCTCTCCATCCCGGAGCCCCGATATTAACCATTGCATATGGATTCTCCCAATTCTTCTTAGTAGCCTCCTCATCTAGAACATAACTAACTACTAGAATCGGCTTATTCGTTGGACCAGTATACTTTGCTCCCTCACCCTTTGGACCCACAGCAACTATGAACTTAGGTGTATCAATTACTCTCTCAACCTTAGCCAAATACTTAGAGACGTCCTCTGGAGCAACATTCTTGTAGTACTTGATCTCTTTGAATTCTGCTCCTCCCCAAACAAATGGTGTTAGGTAATTGTCTGGGTCTAGGTAATCAGGTATCCAACCCAGTAGAGCTACGTCGAAGTCGAAGTGATCTACTTTATTGAGATATTGTGGCCAGTTATATGTCTCTACAAGAACTTTGAATCCTAGCTGACTCCACTGGTTCTGTAGTAGAGCCGCTATCTGTGCTCGTGCTGTGTTTCCTAGATTGTATATTATTGTTATCGTGTATTTACTTGGGTCGAATCCTTTCTCTTTCTTTAGTTTATCAATTATCTCCCTGGCCTTGGTCATATTAAATGTGTATTTCTCTATACCATATTCCGTGTATCCAAACATTCCCTTGGGAACAATTGTGTATAGCTCAGTGTATAATCCTCCGAATACTTGGTCTAGAATAGTTCTGTATGGGACAGCGTATGCGAGAGCTTGTCTAACCTCAGTTATATTAAATGGTGCTCTCATAGTATTGAATATTATGTGCTGAATTGTTAGTCTCGGTTTATTAGGATCAGGCATTAGGATCAGGTAGAAATCTCCAACCTTAGTACCATTAAGATCCTTCCATCTAGCAGGTGTAACAACAGCTATATCCACAACACCAGATTTGTAGAGCTGGATCCTAGTCAACTCATCATTAGATATTATGTAGAGAACTTGTGTATGAAGCTTGTACGAGACAGGTGTTACTGTGGGGGTAGGTGTCGGTGTAGGCGTTGGCGTCGGTGTAGGAGTGGGTGTTGTTAGAGTTGGGCTTAGCGTGGGCGTGGGTGTTGTAATCGTAGTTAGAGTAGGAGAAGGACTTGTAGTGGGCGTGGGTGTCGGGGTAGGTGTCGCTGGTGCAGGGGGAGCATACATTAGGTAAATAGCTACCCCAATTACCGCTAAAACAATTACAACAGCAATAATCACAGCCAAGGTTTTTGATATAGCTTCTCTAAGAGAATTACTCATATTCACACCATTCCATTATTCTAAGAGATTTAGAGCTAATAAATAATTAAAAGATCTGCGTAAGTATGTAAATATACTAGTGCGGGGGGTGGGATTTGAACCCACGCAGGCCTACGCCAACGGGTCTCTCGCTCCGAGGCTGGAACTTGAGCCCGCCCCCTTTGGCCCGCTCGGGCACCCCCGCCCATGTATTTATTAATACGTGATTTATCTATAAATTTTATCCTTTAGAGAATCTCCTCTTCTTGATATATAAAAAACTTTTTGATTTATTAACTGATCTACTCTTTGACTCCATTGAATCGTTGAAAAATTTTTAGCTAAATGAACCGAATATTTTTGTGGGTGTGTTCTCTGAGGAGAAGAGTTGTTATTTTAGGTGCTGGTGGGAGAGATTTTCATAATTTCAATGTGTATTTTAGGAATAATCCTGAGTATGAGGTTGTGGCTTTTATACATGTTTCTCAGATACCTGGTTTAGTATCTAGGAGATATCCTCCTGAGTTATCTGGGGAGTTATATCCCGAGGGAATACCTATTTATCTCGAGAAAGACCTTGAGAAGATAATTAGGGAGTACAAAGTTGATGAGGTGGTTCTCAGCTACAGTGATCTCTCCTACAAAGATCTTGGGAACATGCTTAGTAGAGTAGTTTCTCTAGGTGCCTCTTTCAGGATCCTGGGTCCTGACGAGACTATGCTGAGATCTATTAAACCAGTTATTGCTGTCACCGCCGTTAGAACAGGTTCTGGTAAAAGTAGTTTGTCTAGGAAAATAGCTTCTTACCTCAAGAAACGTGGTTACAGGGTCATTGTGGTTAGACACCCAATGGTTTATAAGGATCCTGGTAAAATGATTGTTCAGTACTTCAGGGAACCCCAGGATCTTGATAGAGAAAATCTCACAGTTGAGGAGAGAGAGGAATATGAGCACTACGTGAGATCAGGTATAGAAGTCTTGGCCGGGGTAGACTACGGAAGAATATTAGTTAAGGCTGAGGAGTTAGGAGACTTGATCCTGTGGGATGGTGGGAATAATGATTGGCCTTTCTACAAACCAGATCTAATGTTCACAGTAGCAGACGCCATGAGACCACAGAATATTGATGAGAGTTACCCGGGTGAGATAAATGTGAGATTAGCCGATGTGGTAGTTATCAATAAAATTGATCAGGTGTCAAAAGAGCAATTAAGAGAAGTGGAGGAGAAAATAAGAAGATTAAACCCGAGAGCCGAGATACTTAAGGCGATCAGCGAAGTCCACGTAGATAAACCAGATCTGATTAAGGGAAGAAGAGTGTTAGTAATCGAGGACTCACCAACAATTACACACGGTGGAGCAAGATATGGAGCAGGCTATGTCGCAGCGAAGAAATATGGTGCCTCAGAAATAATTGATCCTAGGAAATGTGCTGTGGGAGAAATAAAGAGATTATATGAGGAGTATCCACATATGGCTGAGGTGCTTCCCTCCACAGGATACACCGAGAAGCAATTAAGAGAATTGAGAGAAACAATATATAGATGCTCACCAGATGTAGTAGTATTAGCTACGCCAGCAACAATAACGCATCTACTTAACCTGGATCTGCCTACGGTTCAGGTCTCGTTTGAGTTAAATATTGTTGAGGGAAGACCTCTTGAGGATATACTGAATGAATTTATTTCAAAACATCTAAGCAAATAAATCATCAAACGTGGCGGTACTTGATAATAAGATTATAATGTAATTATTTTATCGGTGTCTTAATTAGTTGAGATACTAAGATACGTAGTAGGTCCTTTAGAGACTAATTGCTATGTTGTTGTGGATGGATCCTCAGCTGTAATCATTGATCCGGGGTGGCATGAGGAGATTAATCTAATTATCAACGATCTAAGGACAAGATCTGTGTCTGTGGATAGTATCATAGCAACACACGGACACTTCGACCATGTATCAGGTGTGAGAGAGTTAAAGAAAATGACAAAAGCTAGATTTCTTGTAAATAAGAAGGATCTTAGTATCATGAGAAGAGCTCCTTACATGGCTAAGTATCTCTTCGGCATCGATGCTCCAGAACCTCCTGAACCAGATTTCTTCATAGATGAGGGAGACATAATTAAATTAAATAATGTGATACTTAAAGTTATTGAGACACCAGGACACACATTAGGTAGTGTATCACTACTTCTCGAACCATTCGATACGGAAGATACTAGTGGATTAGCGATCTTCACAGGAGACACATTATTCAGAGAGAGTATTGGCAGAGTAGATTTTCCCGAGTCTAGTCCCAGAGAAATGATCAGAAGTTTAAGAAGATTAGCTGAGTTGCCCAGAGACACCATGGTATATCCAGGACATGGACCAGAGACAAATATCGATCATGAATTAAGACATAATTATTTTCTTATTAGAGCAGTTAGAGAAGGTATTATTTAGTTAGAATATGATTATTTCTCTACTTAATTTATCGAGCTCTATTACCTCACCTTCATCAGAGATCGCTATATTACTCTCGACTCGAACACCAAATTTATTCGGTAAATAGATCCCTGGCTCAATCGTGAATACTACACCTCTCTCTAGCACATCATTTGAGTCTAGCGAGATATATGGTGGTTCATGAACCTCTAAACCTATGCCATGACCTGTTCTATGTCTCATATAGGCTCCGTAGCCATGATCACTTATACACGCTCTTGACGCAAGATCTAGTTCAGAGGCTTTTATACCAACTCTAATTCTTCTCAGAACCTCATTGTAGCACTCAGCATAGATACTATAGATATCCTTTAACTCTTTTGAGGGTGCTCCAACATGAAATATTCTTGTTAAATCAGATACATAGCCCTCAGATCCTGCGACACCTAGATCAACTAGAACAAGATCTCCTACTCTCAGCACTCTGTCCCCAGGAATGTGATGTGGCTCTGAGGAGTTCTCGCCGAAGGCTACTATGGGTTTAAACGCTGGGTCAGCTCCTTCGCTGGATATTAGATTAAGTATTTGTGTCGCTAGAAACCTCTCTGTGAGACCTGGGGCAATCAAGTTGTATACCTCCTGAAGAATTTTCTCAGCAATCTTGACACTGTTATACACACTCATGATCTCCTCATGAGATTTTCTGTATCTAAGTTCTCTAGTTATTTTTGATAAGAGATGTATTTTCTCTGGAGATAATTTCTCTCTTAAATAATCTAATTGAGATAGTCTCATACTATCCTCGAAGAACCCTATCTTACCAAATATTCTTAGATCCCTAGCAACTTTCTCAATAATCTGTGATGGACCTGATGCATCACTCCATAAATAGATCTCAGCCAGATCTCTCACATGAGGCGGTAGAGAAACAAGTTGAGGAGCCACTAAAACTATTTCTCCATCAGCATTAGCTACAAGAAACATTATTCTCTCATAAGTCTCCTCACGAATCCCAGTAAAATAAACTAAATTAGGTGAAGGCGTGACAAGAAAATAGTCTCCACCCAAGATCTTTAGAAGTCTAACAGCATTATTAATACGGGATCTGTAAATCTCCGCTGAGAAAACCATGATCTTCTCATGATAATTTATGTTGCGAAGAATATAAATATTCCAAAGATCATGTATAGATATAAATAATGCGGTATCCAATATGGTAACAAGGGTATAATGAGTTACGAGGAGCTTAAGAGAAAAATAATTACCTACATAGATGAGAACAAAGACCCGCTGATAAAAGCTGCTTTTTACTCTGATGAAAAAGTTTCAGCAATAATGAGTAGATTACTGAGTGAGTGGGAGAAAGCAGGCTACAGAGGATCACCAATTGACTATGCCACATACGAAGAACTAAAGATCTTGGCTGAAAAAGCAGAATACTACCGAGATGCTCCAAGAGAACTTTACTTAAGAAAGATCCTTAGAGAAAGCATTGAATAACATAATAAATATAGTATGATGATAAAGTTAAGTTGTTAATAGCGTACATAAGCCAAGTACTTACTTACTTAATTGTCTAGAGATCAGCCACATAAAATATTTCCTAAAAGTCTCCTCAGGTTCTCTAAAAACATGATACAGTTTACTCCTTAGTTTATCTATTGAAACAATATATCTCTTCTTAATCAACATCTCTGCAAAAGATCTATCAACATCACTTAGTATAAAGTATCTAAGTATCTTCAAGAGACCTAAGAAACTATCTCCTATTCTCACCAAAGGTTTCTTCCTAAGTAGCTCAAATAATATGTCTGTTACCTCTTTAATAGAGATAGGCTTAGGCGACGCCACATGATAGTAGTTATTATAAAGATCTCTTCTCCAAATAACTTTCTCAGTAATACCCACAAGATCCTCTATATCAATGATATTAAATACGAAATTAATATCTATCTTAACCCCTCTTCTAGACAAGTTTAATAAAGTGATCCATTCTCTATGCTCATTATATTCACCAACAACTATTGAGGGTCTCAAGATAACATAGTTGATTCCGTAGCTACTGGCTCTTTCTCTAACTCTTATCTCACCAAGACACTTACTTCTCTCATAATCACTTCTCAGAGAATCAATGTGAGCACAATGATCCTTTTCCTCAACCACAGGATCACTGCTCGAGGGGCTCGCCCCAATTGAGCTTATGTGTATAAATATCGAATTAGTTAAACCACTTCTACCCATAGCCTCTACAATTCTCTCGGGGAGATCTACGTGAACCTCCTTAAGAGAACTCCATGAACCTTTTAGTAGACCAGCTGCGTTAATAATTGCATCTGGCGAATACTTATTGAATAACTCCGTTAGTTTCTCTAAGCTTAACACATCGATCTTTTCTATAGACACACCTAATTGAGTAAATTTCTTAATCACATCATCTCTCTTGATAAGAGAAGATTCTCTTACCACAGAGATTATCTCGTGTCTCTCCGATAATCTCTCAACAATATTTCTACCGATAAATCCTGTAGAGCCTATCACAAAGATTCTCATTGCAGAACCCTGTCTAGGTTTTTAAGTATTTCTCTTGGTAATACCTATTGTTACTAAGTATGCTTGTGATGATGCTCATAGATAGGTACTCTAAGCGAATACTACCACTATGTATCATGAATTATCACATCTCTATTACCCTACATAGAAATATTTAATTATTAGACCTGACAAGGATTATTTGCTGGTGAATTATGAGGCTTACTCCTCTCGGCTCAGTTAATCATATACTTAATGACACAGCCGTGGTCAAGATAAGAGATCCTTTGAATATACCTAATCTCAGGAGAAGAGTGTATGACGAGAGAAAAAGACCTATTGGAGTAGTAGTAGATATTATAGGACCTGTTTCACAACCCTTTGCAGTTGTTAAATTAAGTGTAAAAGATGTTTCACCGGGCGAAGAGCTTTACGTAGAGACAGAGAAGAGAAGAAGAGGGAGGGCTTGATCCTTGAGTGTGAGCGAGTTCTTTGATAATAGCAGAATAATATTTGATCCTGTAAGAGGAGAGTTCATAGACCAAGAGACAGGAGAAGTCGTCGCGGACTACGTAATGAATATTGGTCCTGAGTGGAGAGCATATTCTCAAGAAGAATATATGGAGAGAGCTAGAGTTGGACCCGAGATCACTAGAAAAGTTCATGACTTCGGTATAACAACATTTGTCGAGGGCCACGGCAAATTAAGTATTCTACAGAAGAGACTCAGGAGATCTGGTGATAATTTAACTAGAAAAGAGATTGAGGCTTTGGCTAAGCTAAATGAGTTAGCTGGTAAAATAGATCTGCCTGAGGTTGTTGTTGAGGATGTTGGTATGCTCATTAAGAAACTAGTTAGCAAGGGATATATCAAGAAGAGGAATCTGGAGCTTATCTTAGGCGCATTGATCTATAAGGTCTCAATCATCAGAGGCGTGAATTTAGATAGAGAGCATTTAGCCAGGACATTAAACATAGATTTCAACAAGATCTTTAAGACAGCTAAGAAACTTGAGTGGGATGATGTATTTAATGAATTAAAAGAGAATGTTTCTAAAAACAAAATACTCGCAATAAAAGAAGCTAGTGTATGCGGTGGATCAGGTGTTTATGCATTGATTGATAAATTAAATATACCTAGAGAAGTGAAAGATATTGCTCGAAGAATACTTAACTCAGCTGCATTAGCAGATAACACATTGTGTTCTGGGAAGAATCCTAAGGGACTTGTCGGTGCCATAGTGTATTTGGCGTCAGTAATAGCTGATAAAAAAATCTCTCAGCAAGCAATTGCTGAGATGCTCAAGGTCTCTGAGGTAACTATAAGAAATAGGTACAAGAATATTCTGGATAAGATAGATATAGTGATCAAAGTATAATTTATTGATCATATTCAACTATTTTAAGGATCTCACTATCGCTTAATTTACTAACCTTAAAATACTTAAAGCTAATCTTCCTCAGATCAGGATTCTCCCCCATAATCATCACAGATATTAGCCTCGCGTTAACGGCTTTCAACTGCCTAGAGATTATACTCTCAGCAATTTTATCCTCACCATCAGTTATCAAAATTATCTCATTTGGTGCTCTAAGACCCATATTCTTTATATCTTGAATAGCTGTTAGAAGAGACCTTGTAATATCAGTTCCACCACCACTTCTTATTCTAGCTATGTAATCCATTAATCTAACAATCTCTGAGAGCTTAGCTCTCTTCGAGACCTTAATCATTGTGTATGGGGTTGTGTCAAAAAATCTCATGGCATAAACTCTTCTCTCTTTCCTAGCCCTAATCAATAGAGCTAGAGCAGTTGCCTTAGCCCATTTAATTTTCTCACCATCCATTGAGCCACTCTTATCCATCAAAACATATATGGGACCCGTAGAGAGAGTCAGTTTCTTCTCGTAGAGAAGTAATTTGCCCTCGACTATTTTTGCGTAGAGATACTCTATTGGGTAAGCGAGTTCTGAGGGAACAATTCTCTCAATATCAGACCCCTCCTCATAGCCCTCGATCTCGCCTCTACTACTTCTAATTTTTCTTCTCTTACTGAAGCTTTTTATCTCAGGAATATTCCCCAGGATCTCAAGGAGCTTAGACACATCAACGTTCTTAGCTAATCTAATAATCTCTGCAGCACTCTCATCAAAGTCTAGTACAGATCCAACACCAGCTTGATTCCCAGTCAAGATCTGCTCTATTTTGGTGATTAACTCAGTTTCTTTAACAGCTTTCTTCACCGCGTTTTTAACAGCCTCAGAAATTCTCTCTTGCTCATCCCTCTCTTTATCGCTCTCGGAAGACTCCTCTTTATCACTTCTCTCCTCGCTAAATGTTTTTGTGAGCTCCTTTGCCAAGGTCTCTATTATGCTAGAGGCTATTAGAAAGGATCTGTTGCTATTAACAAGAGTGCTCTTCCTAATCTCCTTGATCTCTGGGTCATCATAGAGCTCCTTAATGATTCTGTAGTGGGTCTCGCTACCTCTACTAATCTCCTGCGGAGATCTAAGTAATGGATGTGGTAAATAAAGTATGTAGTAAACATCTACAGCGAAATTCACATTGAATTCCTTAGGGATCTTGGTAAATTTCTTTACTATATCAAGAATCTTCTCACCCTTGTAGCGGGTCAAAGGATCCTCGTATCTAATATTAACTAGTACACCAGGCATTAACTCAGCCTCTTCTTAATATTCTCTAGAACAGCATCTATCATAGCAATAATATCTCTACCCTCTCTCTCAACATTCTTATCACCACTCTCAATAATTATAGAAACAACTCTCTCCCTCGTAAGCTCAAGATCCCTATAGATCTCTATGAGCTTTTGCTCAAGGAATCTTGAGAGAGGAGGTTTCGGGTATGAGGCCACGTAGCTTGATATATCTCTCACGTTAATCTTGATCTCCTCAAGCATCTTAAGATACCTATAGGGTGTTCTCAGCTCCTCATTAAGTATTGTATTAACCTTCTCGAAATCCTCAATATCTCTAGGAGCAATATACTTCAGAACTAGTAAGTCACTCTCAATAGCTTCTCTCCTACCCTCTAAAAGTGCTGAGGCAGCTATTATCTTTAGAGCTTTACCCTTTCTCCTATCAGTTACGTGAATACCCTTCCCCTCTAATATGGAGTATATTTTTAAGAGTTTACTCTTGATATTCTCGAAATTAATTTTCTCCATAACGATGTATCTGATATTCCTAAGATCATTCATACTCATTATGGGCTCAATCTTCTCCTCGTAGAGTAATCTCTTCTCGAATCTCCACTCATAATCAATCAGATCCCTCCAATAATCCTCCGCCAAAGGCTTCACGTGATGTCTAAGAAGCATTCTATCATACAAAGCCTCCAGCTCCGGATCATCAGGAACTTCGTTAGAGGCTCCAAACAAACTCCATAGTGGGACACGGATCTCTGTGTAACCGTCATAGAAGATTCTTTCGTTTAGAATAGTCAATATTGAGTTTAGAATAGCTGAATTAGCCTTAAATATCTCGTCTAAGAAAACTATGTCAGCCTCAAGCATCTTACCTTTAGTAATTCTGGTGTAGACACCCTCCTTCAGAGCCGTTAGATCGAGGGGGCCAAATAATTCTGAAGGCTCAGTGAATTTAGTCAAGAGATACATAAATAATCTAGCATTAAGAAGCTGAGCAGCTCTTCTTATTAGAGCGCTTTTAGCTGTCCCAGGCTCGCCGATTAAAACAGCGTGTTCACCAGTCATGAGAGCAAGTATAATTACCTTAGCCTCCTCCTCTCTACCCACAAATGGTTTAGTAAGCTCCTCCTTGAATCTATGGATCTTATCTATGTAGAGACCAACATCATCATTTACTGATACAATACTACCACTCATTTGCCGCCTCTCAAATCCAATATTTCTTAAAGAGTAAATAAAGAGAAGCCTCATAGAACAATAAATAGATTTTTTAACCCTCACCTAAATATAATTAAATTGGCTGAGGGCCCGTAGCTTAGCCAGGTAGAGCACCCGGCTCATAACCGGGGGGTCCGGGGTTCGAATCCCCGCGGGCCCATGAATAACTTCTTGCCACATGTGATTCAGTGGATGGTGATTTATTGAGTATTTTACTGAGCAAGGATCTATGGGGTTTCTGCAGAGTTATTGAAACAATACTTTGTGTAGACATAGGCGGGAGAAAAAATTTATTTAAATGTTCACCTGCGGGCTTATTTAACAATGGTAATTATCTATTTATAAGGATCTTCAGAGATAATCCCATAGATGTTTTCCTTAAGCTGAAGAGAGAAGCATACGTGTTCCTATGCAGAGATCCGCTGATATTTCTCAAGATCCTGGTGGAGAAGAATCTACTAGATAACGAGGATCTCAAAGAGTTAGTAAATAAATGCTTTCTCACCTTAGCTCAGATAAATTCAATGAGTGTCTTTGATGACTACACAATTTATGCAGTGGATCCATTGAAAGATCTTGAGACACACCATATTAGACCAGAACTTGTCCCAAGGATCTGTAGAGCAGAGGGTTTTCTCATCGAGTTAATGATACATTTCACGAGATTAGAACTTTACATGCGAGAGACAGGTGATGAGTATCTAAAGAGAATACACTTGATTAAGAGCTTAATTAATAACCTAGAGAGATTAGGTAGAGAAAATAGAGAAATAAGAGATTTTCTAGAGATACTTAAAAGAGATATAAGCATAGAATTGCTACGAATCTAATATACATAGGAATATCATGGGATCGGAAATATACTGTTTATGTCTTTAAATACCTCAACCACCTCAGTATAGGGTTCATCGTTGAGATTCACGAGACCATAGTTAGAGTCTTCTGCATCAGGTCTTCTACCCTCGTAGGGCTCATCCATATACTCCCACCAGAGGTAACCTATAAAGAATCTTTTTTCGAGAAGTGGTATTAACCAGGATCTTATGTAGAATGCTCTGTAGCTCTGGTTCTCAACTATTATGCCGGCGCCTCTAGTATTGGGATGCTCGGTGTCCTCGCCTCTGAATGAGAACTCAGATAGTATGATTGGTCTCTCGGTCTCTTTAAAGACGTATTCGAAGTATGCTATTGGAGGATCCTCGCCATAGTAATTATTAGAGATCACATCAAATATGTCGAAGGATCTTATGACGGACTTAGGGTTTGTTCCAGCGAATCTACCTCCTAAAATAAGGTGATTCGGATCCGCGGATTTAATTGCTTTAACGCAGATCTCGGCGTATCTCTTAGCAACTTCTCTAGCAAAACCTCTCTTTAGTTCATTAATAATTCTTCTGCTCCTAAACCCTGCCTTGGCTTCTATGACCGAGAATTCTCTCGTGGAGTAATCCAATAGATCATCAAAGTATCTGAGATTAGTCCCGAGAACATTATTCAATTCTCTAATATCCGAGAAGAACCTCGAGAAATAATCTATGAGTGCTCTCTTCCCAGGCTCTTCACTATGCATATTCATGAATTCCGTGAATATGGTATCAACACTGAAATCCACCTCATTATCTGTGAAGTACCCAATTAAATACTTATCATGAGGAACAGCGTATTCTCTAGCTGTCTTCACAGCACTTTTTTCAAAATCTGGGTCGTAGACATCTGGGAATGTTTGAAATGGTTGCCAGAGAACATCTGGGTCTCTGGCTAAGACGAGAACTCTTCTCTTGAGATAATCTCCTTTGTACATGTAGTATCTCGGTGTTATATGGAGATTTAGAGTGTATGGGAGTCCTAGATCAGGATCAGACCAGGCACCTAGGGTATTGAAGCCCCACTCAAGTAATCTTCTTCTAGTCTCTCTCCTCCACTCATCTCTGCTCTTATACTTAGCCGATATATTCTCTGTATATGGTGCCCCGCCCGCTACTGATAAATCAGCGTTAAATCTCACGTAATTAACACCTCTCATTATAAAGGCGTTTCCATCAGGATCAACGAAATAGAATCTATTCATATACTCTTTTACTCGAAAGAATCCTTCTTTATCAATTCTTAGATCTTTGAATCCGCCGAATTCATCTAGATCATTTCTCCCTAGTTTTCGAAGCGGAATAGTAGATCCCTTAGTAAATGATATTATGGAACGGTAAATGTGTTATAACTGGTTAATTATAGATCTAACATGTGGGGGTTGCTGAAGTAACTATTGATCTAAGACAGTTTTTCAGAAATTTGGATCATGATCTGTGTATCTGTGGTTAAAGACTATGTCTTCTACTCCTTAAGATCTCTTATTTCTCTAAGTATTCTCACATAACTCAGCTTGGGCTCCTGAGGCTTGACTAAATCAATTATCACATATCTTATCGAAGGATCTATTTTCTTTATTGATTCAGCCACCTCCTCTTTCACTCTCACAGCATCTTCCATACTTGTTGAGGGATCTATCTCTATCTGAAGTATCACTATATACTCTCCTGGCTCAAGCATCAGGCTCTTTATATCATTCACATCAAGCACCTCAGGAATAGATATTACACTCTTAACTATTCTCCACAGTATCTCTCTAGGGGCTGATACACCAACTAATATCCCAACGTTCTCGTAGACAACATGTGAAGCACTAACTATAATCACTATCGCGATAATAACTGATAATACGAGGTCTATCCCTGGATCAGATATATATAGAGATGTTATAGCTATGAAGTTACCAGATAAACCAAGTAGATCCTCTAACAAGAGCGGCTTCAGAAGAGTTCTGCCACTAACACTCACTTTCTTATAGATTAGTAATGAGATAATTAATGTAGCAAGATCAAATACAACTATAATTGCAATATACCATGTATATGGTCTCCAATTCGCCACCGATATATTCGTAGGAGGATTCATGAAGCCTTCTACAACAATCATGTAGAATACTGAACCAGCAAGTAAAACACTCGAGATCAGACTAGCCACATACGCGAATCTCCCTCTACCAAAAGGATACCTGAGACTAGGGGGCTTGGTTGAATACACAGATCCTTGATACAAAGTGAAGCTATTGATCACGTCTCCAGCTGAGTGAAACACCTCAGCCAGAACAGTTCTTGATGATGTGCCTGTGTACACAAAATACTTTATGACGATAGCTACTAGATTAAGTATAAATGATGTGGCTAATGGTATTTTCTCATATCGCCTCAATCATACTCATAAATAATATTTGCTTGATCAAGTTTATAAGCCGATTAATAAGTAGAGATAGACATTAGTCACGAAAAAGATTTCAGCAAGGAACCGCTTTAATAAGATCATTTATTTTCTCTATGCAATATGCCCTACCCCTCCACTCAAACTCCTTGATGAACTTGGTCTTCAGTAGTAGAGGTGTGACTATCAAAGATCTTATACTTGATATAATTAGATATAGTAGGAGCCAGGCGGATCCTCGGTAAATAATATTTCGTGGGTAATATTCACGTAGTTTATTGATTAGAAGAAGTGTCTTTATAATACCCAAAAGTATCATTGGGATCGTGAGTATGTAAAGAATTCTGAGAGAGAGATCTACGGAGAAAATTAGGGTTAGTAAAGGTAATAGCATAAGGATCGCTAGTGCAATATACCCAATTAACACGTATTTAAATCCTCTCGGAGTATAGATCCTTATCATAAGAAACTGTCTTGTAGCCCATGAAATAAACTCCTTGAACCAACCAGATCCGCATTTCAGATCCGTGAATCCAAGACACATCGGGCAGAATAAGATATCAGCTCTATTCCTCGAGAATACTCTTCTAATAGTAGCGTCATCAGCGATCTCATTTAATAACTCTTCAGAAACTCTGTACTCAAGTGCTTTACCCAGTGAAAAAACCATGAACCCGCCCCACACAATTCTTGTTCGATAGCTTAACAAAACATCAAAAAACATTGCAGAAATCACATTATAAAGAACTGAGCAGGGATTCTGTAAAGTATACCACCTATACGAAGTTATCAAAATATTGCCTCTTCTCTTAATAGTCTTCGAGAGCATTCCTATCTGATTTCTTAGATTGATGAAGTCAGCGTCGCAATCAAGGAGGATCACTGTAGTATCTCTAGAGAATATCCCAAGATCTCTGAGAGCCGTAGCGATCGCTCTGTTTTTTCCTGAGCATTCTCTACAAATATTTTTATCAGAGATCCTCGTAACAGTCTTTTCCCCAAAAATATTTTTATCAAATGATTCTTTTTCTAGAGCCCTGAGATCATCCTCATCATCAACTACGACAACTATTTTCTCCACCTCTTCAAGAGAATTCAATTGTCTCAATGTATTGAGAAAAGCTTCTATATCGCTACGAGACATTTTCTTCACTATGCATGGAGACACGATAACTACTCTCTCGTTTTCCCTACCACCTAAGTTGCCAAGCAGTATTTTGCTGTGAAGATCCATTGTCCTCAGATTAAGAATTGTTTGTGTAAATGTTAGCATGTAGAGTAGTGATGCCACTGAGATCGCTATTATCTCTAGGTAATTAATCATTCCACTACAGATCTAATGAGAATACTTTTATATTTTACTAAATATGGTTTATTGGATTAAAAATTGGATCTTGACCCACATAAGGATATAGAAGGATTCCTCAGAGAACTTTACGCTAAATTATTTGCTCTACCTAAATCAATTACTTTAGTAATTCTCTACGTAGCGGGAAACATTACCATTTTATTAACTGGTCTCTTAATAACGAAGGACCCTATCATAGCATTAAAAGTGTTTATTGCTGCAGTAGTGTATATCTCTCTGATACTATTAACCTATAGAAGAATTGGTGAGGTTAGAGTCGATATCAAAAGGATCTTGGGTATAGCTTTCTTCTCAATAATTCCATACTCCCTAGCTAGTTTATTAATGCTTCTCCCAGTACCTAATAGAGATGTATTAGCGCTCTACGCCGCATCCTCAGCAATGCTCTTCTTGATCAGATTTATTTTCTGGGGAAACATATTCTCATCATTTGGTATAGGAGTATTTATTGGTGTAGCAACAAGTTTCACGGCTTCATTAAATTATGTGTGGGAGAAATTACTTACATACCTAATGACATCGGTGTCAACCTCACTCGCTATGCTAATCTTCATCTCACTACTAGAGATCTTGGGTAGAAGCAATGGTATAAAACCATTTGAGCTTGGAAGAGGATTTATTAGAAGCTGGATGTTTGATGATCATAGTTCTTTAGAGGATACTCTTGAGAAAGATTCGATTAAGAGAGATGTTTCTATCAAAACAATTATTTTCAATAGAGAAGATAGAGATAATGTAATCTGGGTCTTCCCCGGATTTCATTTCGGGCCCTTCAGAAGAGTCGGGTCATCAGACGCTGTTTACGTGCTGGAGGAGGCGTTAGGTGATGTGGGTAAGACAATGGTTTTTCACACATTAGGTTCTCACGAGAGAAATATTGTTAAGAGAAAATATGTGAGAGAGATATCTGAGGAATTTGCTAAGGAACTCAGAGACTATATCCGAGAGAATAAATCTGTCAATAATATGTACATGATCAATCTGAGAGGTCTAGATGGCTGGGGTAGCTATGTGGTGGGATCTGAGAAATGCTACTCCTACATACTATACAATCTTAGTGGAGCAGATGACATACAGATCGATGCAGAAGATTTCTTGAAGAAACTACATGGCTCAGAGACCTTGGTTGCTGTAGCTGATGCACACAGCAACTATAGTAGAAGATCAGTTAATTACTCAGCTCTCAAGAGATTACTTGTAGAGATCAATGATCGCAGTGATCATAGAGAAGAGATCCTTAGGATAGGGTTTGGAGAAGCATTTACTCGAAGTAATTGCGGTGGTTTATGTAGTGGATTGGTTAAATCAATGATTATTGAGACCAGTGGTGGAAGAGATGCTCTGATCTATCTCTACGGTAATAATATGCTTAGATCAGCTAATGAGAGAGTCAGAGAAATAGTAATGAAAAAAGGTTTCAGAGATGTAATCATAATCACACCAGATGATCATAGTTGTGCAGCTACTAGTGTCGGAGATCCCTATACGGCAGTCAAGTACTGCAGTGATTTAATGGATGCGATCCTTGAGTCATTAGATAAAGCAACAAAAGATCTTTCCCCCGCGAGGATCATGTGTTATGAGAAGATATTTAGAGATATCCCATTGATGGGTGAAGCTGTTTGGAACTATATCAGGGGTCTAGAGGTTCTAGGACCACTAACACCTAGACTATGGATAATATTTCTTTTAGTGAGTATAGGTATCTCACTAATTATCTGATCACAGGATCAAGCCGATATCTTCGCTATAACCAGCTTATCTCCATAAATACTAAAGGCCTCCGGACTAAACTCAAGAAGTGAATTAATACTCCCACCACCTCCAAGTACTCTTCTCTTAGATAAGATTTCTTCATCAACAATTACCTTAGACACATTATCTAGGCACAGAGGAGGCACTTCACCTATTTCATAACCAAGATATCTCTTCACCTCAGAAGCCTTAGCTAATCTAAGATCTCTTACACCTAGAACATCTCTTAATTTACTCAAATCAACTTTTTTATTCCCAGAAACAATTGATGCATAGTCTATTCTCCTCATCTACTAGTATAATAGTCTTCACAATATCAGAAGGATCAGCACCAGATACTCTTGAGGCATCTTCAACAGTTCTTGTGGGCTCTGAGAAAACTAGGTGCCTATACTCTACACCATGATCATGCAGACACTTAATTAGTTTCTTAATTTTATTGGGGATATCCATGATCTCTGTCGCCAAAATATAAATATGTATTATTAAGAAAAAAGTGACTGAGGTGTCTTTAATAGAGGATCTTCTGAACCTGGCTGTTGAAACAGGATTAAAACTAGGCGCTGAATATGTTGAGGCTCGCTACCACGTTAATAGAAGCTTCAATATAACAACTAGAAACGGTCTCTTAATCTCGGCTGGCTCTAGGGTGAGTAGAGGCATTGGAGTAAGAGTTTTGGTTAATGGCTCACTAGGCTTCGCAGCAACTAATAAACTTGATAGAGAGAGCGTGAGAGAAGCTATTGAGAAGGCTTATTCCTCAGCTAAGGCATTAAGTAGACTTATTAAAGTAGGCTACAGCTTCTCAAGAGAGAGAGTGGGTAGAGCAAAATACAGTGTTATCCAAAGAAAATCCTTTGAGAATATATCACTTGAGGAGAAACTTGATCTTCATCGTGAGCTCGCTAAAAGAGTAGCTGAGTCGATCAAGGAGACTAAGTTAATATCACTTTTATTCAATTACTCAGAAAACGTCGAGGAGAAAATAATTGTTAATAGCGATGGAGCATATGTTGAGAGCCTAATACCCAGAGTCGCTGGCTTCATAAACTTAGCTATTGCACATCCCCAGAGAGGTAGTCTTCAGAAGACTGAGTTTATTGGGGGCTCAGGAGGCTACGAAATAATTGATGAAGCAAATATACTGAGTAACATACCTGAGTTAGCAACCACGATGGAGAAGATACTTTTAGAAGGTAAAGAGCCGCCTAAGGAGCCCGTAGATATTGTGCTTGGATCCGAGATAGTTGGTTTAGTAATGCATGAGAGTGTTGGTCACCCGCTAGAGGCGGATCGTGTGTTAGGTAGAGAAGCCGCTCAAGCCGGGGAGAGCTATGTGAAACCTCATATGCTTGGTTCAGAGAAGATAGGGAATATACATGCTACTGTGATTGATGACCCAACTATCCCGGGGTCATACGGGTTCTTCTTATACGACGACGAGGGGGTTGCTGCGAGACCAAAGTATCTCTATAGAAACGGTGTTATTAACGAGCTTCTTCACAATAGATACACAGCAAAGATCTTTGGGGTAAGAAGCAACGCCTCAGCCAGAGCAATGGACTACGCCTCTGAACCAATCATAAGAATGAGCAACACATATCTAGAGCCAGGAGACAGAAGCTTTGAGGAATTGATAGAGGATATTAGACATGGTGTATTCATAAAGAGCTATATGGAGTGGAATATAGATGACATAAGATGGGGACAGAGATACGGTGGTTTGGAAGCCTACGAGATAGTTAATGGCGAGCTGAGGGGATACATAAGAAACCCAGTAATAGAATTTACAACAAAGACATTCTTCAGCAACATAGTTGCTAAAACAAAGGATCTAAGGTTTTACGCAGCAACATGTGGAAAAGGAGAGCCCTCACAAGGAGTGCCAGTATGGTTAGGAGGACCAGACGTTAGATTATCAAAAATGAGACTTGGGGTAACCGGAGTAATTTAGGGTTCATGAGGGGGATTCTTGATGAGCATAGATCTGAGTAGAATAATTAAATATGCTCTCTCAAGAGGATTTGATGAGGCGGCTATCTCCTACTACAAACGTGATAGAGTAATGATTAAATTTGCTAATTCTCAGCCCTCTGTCTCCCAGAGCTGGGTTGATCACGTAGCAACTCTCTACTTAGTTAAGGACAAGAGGATCATGGTCTCTGTTGTTGAGAGTGTCTCTGAGGAGGAGGTTACTAAGAAAATTGATGAGGCTATTAATCAAATAGGTTCATTGGAGAGATCATTTATATACGCACCATTACCAGACCCGGATCCTAATGCAAAACCTCTTCAAAACCTCGTCTCGAGCAAGGTCTTGGATTTCCTAAGAGATCCTAGTGAGGTATCAGAGATCATAGTTAATAAGGCCTCTGAGGAAAGAATCGAGAGATTCGCAGGAACAATAGATAGTTTCTTAAGCGAGAGATGCGTAGCCACATCAAAGAATTTTGAGGCGTGTGAGAAATCAACTTATTTCTCATTCTATATAAGAGCCTTTGTAGGAGAGGGATCTGGGCACTGGGGATTTGGCGCATCTAGTTATGAAACGAGAGACCTTGAGGAAACAGTTTCTATAGCCGCCTACTACGCTAAGGAGTCGAGTAGAAGTGTAAGAGATATTGAGCCTGGCGTCTACGACGTGATCCTAAGTCCATTAGTTGTTGGTAATTTCTTAGGATATATTTCAATGGCTCTAAACGGGTTAAATAAGATCACTGGAATATCCTTCTTCGCAAAAAACAATCCAGGAGATCAGGTAGCTAGTGATAAGCTAACTTTACTAGATGACCCATTTAGAAGCGATATGTTTGGCTCAACGGGATTTGATGATGAAGGCATCTCAACTAGAAAAAATATATTGATAGAGAAAGGAGTTCTCCGAACATTTATTCACAATACCAAGACAGCTAGTATACTAGGTACCTCATCTACTGGAAACGCTGGGTGGATAACTCCTAGACCATGGAACCTCATCATAACCCCAGGGGATATGGATGAGAATGAGATGATCAAGGAGGTGAGAAGAGGGCTACTAGTTAACAATAATTGGTATACGAGATATCAAAATGCTGTAGAAGGAGTATTCTCAACTGTTACCCGAGACGCTCTATTAATTATAGAGAATGGAGAGATTAAGGGATCAGCTAAAAGAATGAGAATAGCGGACTCATTCCCACGTCTACTAAAGAACATAGCTGGTTTAGGAAAGAGAGTTTATAAGGCGAAGTGGTGGGAGATTAGAGACTCTATTGAGACACCATATATACTCATAAGAGACGTGAATATCACTAGACCATTCTAGCTACATATTTAAGTATCTCCTGAACTCAATATCAACTATGTCTTGAGCCACGCTTCTGACAATAATTACGATATTTCTACATCTAAATCTATATTCTCCACCACTGATCTTTTTTTGATAAATTATTTGAATACGATCCACTATTGGATCAAATAATTTCTCGCATTTATTCTCAACGAGATACTCGTATAGATCTATTAAAGCACTAGCAACTCTCATATGGTTATTTAAATGGATTCTTAGAGTCACAGTATATCACTAAATTAGAATCTGCGAGAAAAATTATATTAATTAATTCAATTAATTAACTCAAAATAAGTCACAGAAACGCTTATATATTATCTTAACAATACTAACTGATAAAAATGTCGGGTCAAGCAGCCTCTCTACTTCCTCTACCAGAGGAATTGTATCTAAGAGCATTAACGGGGAGACTAGTAGGAGAACATCTATTTGATGGATTCAAGAAAGTAGCTGTTTTAACATATCCAGATAGAATATGTGCTGCAATGGCTGCCACGGCATTAACCTCTTTCACGTATTTAACGGGTTATAGAGATGGTTTTGGTGCGGTATATACTTATGAGAAAGATAAGATCGATGATATTGCTAAGGATATTGTTAATAAGAAATTTGATGTTGTATACGTAGCCTATGGCGGAGAGCAGAAATTAAGTGTTGTTAATGAAGCCTTCATAGAGTCTCTCAGAGCCTTAGCAAAAGCTGGCTACAGAGGTGCTTTAGCTATTCACGTGAGAGTTTGGTTAGCTACTAAGCAACTATCCACAGTTCTTGGGCAAGAGGATCTCAGGAAATTCCTGGAGCAACTACCAGAGGTGAGAGTATTTACAGCGGATCTTCAGAACAAGAAATTCTTATTCCACAGAGTAAAATTCGTTGAGGGTAAGCCGAGTTTAGCTACTTATAGAGAGGTTTTGCTAACTGATGAGCACGTGGATCTATTAAAGAGATCTATTCCACCACCCGAGTAAATAAAAAAGATCTTTTTTAACTAATCAAATCATTTTTTATAATAGTGACGTCATAATTAAATTATTGAAGAGGTGTTTCTATGAGTAAGAAGATACCCAAGATCCTAATTATTGCTGGAGACGCCGCCGAGGCTCTAGAGATCTTCTACCCATACTTTAGATTAAAAGAAGAAGGTTGGGTAGTTGATGTAGCTGCACCCACGAAGAAACCTGTTAGAACCGTTGTTCACGATTTCGAGGATTGGGAGACTTACACTGAGAAACCTGGCTATAGATTCATTTGGGTTAATAAGAGCTTGAGTGAAGTAGATCCCTCAGAATACGATGGTTTAGTGATCCCAGGAGGAAGAATGCCTGAATATGTTAGAGTAGTCGCAGAGAATCACCTTAGGAGAATACTTGATCACTTCTTCACACACAAGAAACCAATAGCCGTAATATGCCACGGACCACAGATATTAGCAGCATTTGGCTACGTAAAGGGTAGAAGAATGACTAGCTACATAGCGGTGAAGCCAGAGATCGTTAATGGCGGAGCTACTTGGGTTGATGAAGAAGTAGTTGTAGATGATAATATAGTTAGCTCAAGAGCATGGCCTGATAATCCTGCTTGGATGAGAGAATTCATAAAATTGGTTAAGAAACACGTTGGTTTACAGTAAATCTCAATTTTTTATCTCATCAAATTTTCTTTATTAAGGATTTTTTCGAAGGGTCTGATTCTTTGAGTAAAGAAATTATTGAGGTGATCTATGGCAATGATTTAAGTGATCTGAGATTAATTGAGAGTGAGATCGGAGAGATACATAGGTATTATGCGGAAAACCTCGATCCTTCAAAGAGCGCGAGACTAGATCTATATTTAAATAAAGTATTGATAGGTCAAGCAGTTGTGTACTGGATATCTTCTGGACACGCCTCAATCGGCGTGGTTTACTACGTGGCGGTTGATAAGAGATTCAGAGGAAGAGGATTAGGCAAGATACTTGTTTTATCCTCAGAAGAGATCCTAACTGAAAAAGGATCTCTAGTAGCTTTAGCCACTTTGAGAAGTGGTAATAAAGCATCTATTAATTTATTCAACTCACTTAATTACGAGTTATATTCATGGGATCATATAGAGAGATCCTGTGGAGCAGATATAGTGGATTTCTTACTGAAAGCTACTTGTGGATATGAAGATGATTACTTAGCTATCAAAGAACTCAGTGATAGAGGGGTCGGAGACTACATATGTAGAAGATTAAATCGTCTCTACAAAGATCTTGGTAGAGAAGTTGAGAATCACTGGAGAAGAAGTTGTTATCTTCCGTGGAGAAAATTATATAGATCCTAGGCATGGTTTCTTTGAAAAGATCTCTATAAACTAGAAATTTATATAGGATTATTAAGAAGTATAGTTATGGTATCACGTAATGGTTAAGCCTTCACAAGGTCTCAGGCACAGAACCCGTAAAATAATGAGGAAGAGAGTACGTGAAAGAGGTGCTGTGCCTAGGCTGAGTTATTTATTATACGATTATCAAGTGGGGGATAGAGTACATATAGTTATTAATCCATCGGTATTTGGTGGAATGCCTCACAGGAGATACCATGGTAAAACAGGTGTTATCATTGGTAAGAGAGGATATGCATATGAGGTAGAGACTTACTTAGGTAATAAAAGAAAGATTCTTTTTATAAGACCTGAGCATTTGAAGCCTACCCCAGAAGTTATTAATAGAACAATTGAGAATGTTAAAAAATTAATCAATGAGATTAGAGAGAAAAAGAAAGAACTTCTTAAGAGAGTATCTTCATAATTTATTTACATAAGGTGTTTTTCTTTGAAGATCATTTCAGTGAAAGATATTCCTCTAACCATAGCCGTTGGGATAATGAGGAGGTATGTGAATAGATCAAGCATAAGCGAACTTCAACAAAGATTTCTAGAGTATGGAGAGAGCGTGATTAAATGCTCTCCTGATACTAGCGAGAGATTATTCGAAGAATTAATCAAACTGGGTCTTAAGGAGATCACTGCCTCACAGATCATAGATATAGCACCGAGCGACATAAATACTCTAAAGATATTATTTGTCTTTGAGGAGAGAACACCTAGCAACGAGATCTTGGAGAAGATACTTGATATGGTAAGAAACTACTGCGGAAGTGAGAAAAGCTCATGACTCGGTGATTTAATGAGTTATTATAGAGATAGGAGAGGCTACGATAGATATAGACCGAGGATCTATGTTAAGGATGTGTATAGTATTGTTCTCGATTATATGCCTCAGGGAAATGCTCTTGATAAACATCCTCACCACAGAACCTCTCCATTAATACAAGCCGTTGGGACAAAGTATTTTACTCTCCTTGAGATAGTGCCTGCACCAAATATCTCTGTGAAGATTGGTGAGAGAATCTATATTGAGCAAGCGATCTCAGCAGGTCCACAACCTTTCAGAATTGATGATAAGATTGTTTGGCAGGATCTAACTAGTTTAGCTAAGGATAATCTACCCAATGTCTTAAGAGAGATTATTAAGGAGAAAGAGAGAGTATTTGTAGAATTCTTCAATCAAGCTTCACCAATAAATATTAGATTACATATGCTCAGTCTCATACCAGGCATTGGTAAAAAGACACTTGACACGATCTTAGCTGAGAGGAAAAAAAGTAAATTCACAAGCTTCGAGGATATTGCGACAAGAACAAAAATATCAGATCCTGTTGGAGCACTCGTTGAGAGAATTATTACTGAGATGATGGGTGGCGAGAGATATTATTTATTTATTGAGCCACCACCTGAGTCTAAAGAAGCCAGATTTTTCAAGATGCTTGATTACTTATATGCATTAACTAATTACAGAGATCCCTGGTGAAATGTTTTCTGCCAGGGATATTCTAGAGAGCATTGAGAAAAATAATCTAAGATCAATAACTAAAGAAATTCTCAGAGAACTAGGAGTGAAACCATCAAGGCGAAGAGGCCAGAATTTCACAGTAGATCCTAGATTACTTAGAGAATTCAGAGAAATTGTCTCGGGACTCGATTGCTCTTCACCAATAGTCGAGGTCGGCTCGGGACTAGGGTACTTAACAATTTACTTATCTGATATATGTACGAAGATTATTTCTATAGAAATTGATCCTAGGCTATGTAGATTTGTTAAAGAGATCCTGAGAGAGAGATCTAATATCGAGGTAGTGTGTGGAGACGCGATCAAGATAATAAAAGATCTTGATTTCAGAGGCTTGGTGGGGACAGTGCCTTACTCAATAACTGGACCATTAATAGGTTCATTGATAAGATCCAGGGCCTCTTGGGCGGTTATAGCTCTTCAGAAAGATGTTGTTGATCGAATAATCTCTGAACCAGGTGATGAGAGATACGGTTCAGTATCTGTTATATCGCAACTATACTTCGACATAGAACTAAGAGGGATTTACCCACCGAGTAGCTTCTATCCTGAGCCAGAGGTATTTACTCAAGTAATTATTATGCGTAGAAAAAAGGAGCCTGAGGAATTCATAGACTCTTTCGAGAGATTTCTGAAGTGTTTATTTAGCCAAAGAAGAAAATTATTACCAAAGGCACTGAGAATATGCTATGGTGAATGTGCTGAGAAGAGAATTCCAGAACATCTAAGAAGCGAGAGAGTCCATAGATTAAGACCTGAGGAAATAAAATTAATATTTCTGGAGATAATGAGAGATAAAGGATGATGAGCTTTCGGTCGCTCAGATAAGGTGATGAGTATTCTCCTCCCACTGACATCAACTGCCGCCCTGGATCCTTCTAAAAACATACATAATCTTTGACTTACATAAATCACTTTCTAGTGTGCCGTTCTCACCGACTATTACTAAATCTGATAGAGAGTATGGAAGATTTTTCTCTCTTATCAATTTATAGATAAAGGATCTTAACTCAATACATTTAATTTTTTCCACGCATATTTCTTCCCCAAAAAATTCTCTCAAGTTGCCAATGAAACGAAGACAAATAACTTTTTCATCACTCATTACTCTAAACCTAGTCTCTTTTTTATTTTTTTCACGGCTGAGGATACGTATCCTATTCCTAACTTATTGAGTGTCTCCTCCCTAGGGATCCCATACTCGTCCCAACCCAACTCATTAAAGTACTGTATCTTTAGTTTCCTCACTTCCTCAGGATCAGCTCTCCACCCTTTAAATGGTCCGCTTGGTAATGGCTCATAGAATTTCTTTGGATTCTCATCATGAACTCTAGGATCCCAATAAATATCTGGTCCTCCCAGGAGAAGCAGTATTCTCTGGATCGATAGTATTCTGGGTCCTATCTCTCTATACAACTCCTCCTTAGATACTCTCCACCCAGTCACAGCATTTAATATATCAAGGATCTTCTCCTCAGGAACATTAAATCCCGTGAACATACATATAACCGCGCTATCTAGGAAAACTTTCCAAGTCTCTGACTCTTGAGTATTAATTGGTAGCCCAGCAACCGATGTATGATCCCCTCCCTGGACCGATGCTACATATGCGATTGGCTGTGGATAATCTGCTTTACTTCTTATCCCATGCGCACCTATTCCTATTCCCTTGCTCTGCACAGCGTATTTCAATACTTCAGACGGATCTAGACCCTTTAGTTTAGCTATTTGAAGAGCTGCTCTATATGTTCCTTCAGCAAGTATTTTTCCAAAACCTCTTCTGTAGGTAATATCATTCATTAGCTTCTTAGCACACTCATAATCTCCCCACCTAAGCTCGTAGCCTAGATCATCTTTAGTGATGATTCCTTTCTCAAATAACTCAAATGCAAAACCCATCACGTTACCAGTCTGTATACCGCATAGACCCAGGCGATCAGCTTCAGCCGATAACTTAATAACACTCTTAATATCGAATATACCTAAGTTGCTCCCGAGATAAGCAGCCATCTCGTAGTCAGGTCCATCGGTTAAATAAATCTCTCCATTATCCTCCACATAACTAACCTTCATACACGAGAGAGGACATGAATAATCTGACCAATATCTCCTGACCCAATATTTGGTCTCGAGCTCCCAGTGGCTAAATTCTCTCACGTTATGCCACTCCTCCTGCCAATTTCTTATGGGCTCCGAGCTCGTTGTGGCACCAGTGTAGTATATTCCCAGCGGTGTTCCCCAGTGCTTCATGTGATAATCCTTCATGATCAATGAGATAATCTCTTTTCTCAGAGATAGGAATTTCTCACTATCACTTACCTCGGGGAGAGGTCCTCTGCCTCTAACTACAATGGCCTTGAGCTTCTTAGATCCGAAAACAGCTCCGTAGCCACCGTATCCTGCTCCATGAGTCCACTTAGCATTTACTGAAGCTGTTCTCACGAGGTTCTCTCCAGCTGGTCCTATATAGATCGAGGGTGGCCACGGCTTAGCACCTTCTCTCCTGAAGTCTATTTTGGTGTCTTCTCTGAGGTACTTAAGTGTCTCTATAGCGTCTTTTCCCCAGATCCTTGAAGCATCTCTATACTCAATTTTTTCATCGTCAATATACAAATAAACAGGGTCCTTGGAGACACCTCTTATAATTAATCCATCGTAGCCGGCTGCTTTTAGATGAATAGATAACTCTGTTGATACAGCAGATCCTACAACACCATTTGATTGAGGGCTTTTACCAGATATAATTACCTTTACTCCTCCTGGGTAGTAGCCTGTTAGAGGTCCTGTGAGAACAAGTAGAATATTTTCTGGTCCTAAGGGGTCTATATCCTCCCATTTATCACCTAGCTCTCTCCATAGGATCCAGGTGGCTAATCCTCTACCACCAATAAACATTCTATATATTAACCCTGGTATCTCATAGATCTTGTGTCTTTGACTACTTAGATCAATATCAAGTAATCTTCCCCAGAACCCGGGCATCTAGATCACCTTCCCAGCTCCTTTCCTCATGATCTTCTCACCGATCCTCCTCCCAATCTCCTCAGGTTTAACAGCGTATAGCTTCAAAGTATTTATCTCGGGTCTAGGAACAATCTCAAGAGCATTATAACCCAGCTCTCTACAAGTCTTAACACACTCAGGTTCCCCATCGCACAGGTCGCATATTATAACACTCTTCTTGTCCTTAACAACATATATTGATCCAACGGGGCAGATCTCAACACAAATCCCACATAAAGTGCATCTACCCTCATCAACCTTAACAGCTCCTGTCTTCTCATCTACATAAAGTGCTTTAGTAGGACACTTCTCAACGCAGGGATAATCCGGGCATTGAATACATAGATTAGGGACAAATACTCCTGGTGCATACTCAAAGATCTTGATCCTACTAGCCTCAGGCCAGATCCTACCTTCGTGTTTTAATGAGCATGCTATTTCACATAATCTACACCCAACACACCTATCATAATCTCTCATGATCCATATGTGACTTATCAATAATCACCTCAGAAAATTAGATAAGCACTTTATAAACTTTATACAGGCAATATAGCGTCCTTAAGCCATCTAATGTGTTAAGATCCGATTAATTAGGTGATGGATATACCTAGTTTCTTCAAGATATTCTCAATCATTTTCTTAGTCTCAGGATCCTCCTCATAGAGAGGTGGTCTCGAGATCTCTTCTATAGGTGCACCTAATAGCTTAAGTGCTGTCTTAACAGCTGTTGAGTAAGATGATGACACATCAATGATCCTTGCTAGCTCAAGAAGATCTCTCCATCTAGCAATAGCCTTCGCGTAATCTTTACTCTCCCATGCTCTGTAAATCTCTACATGGATCCTTGGGAAAACATTGGCTAAAGCAACAATACCTCCATCGCCACCAATCATTAAATTAGGTAAAAATAACTCGTCGAGACCTGTTAAAACAGAGAAATCTCTCCTAATACTCTTGATCTCTTGAATAAGTCTTCGAAGATAAGTGATACTATCAATTGTTGCTTTCACACCAGCAATATTACTATGCTCAATAGCTAGATCTCTCACTAATTTAATTGATAGATTCACGCCGGTGGTTGCGGGAATATTATAGAGTATTAGAGGCTTATCAATTCTCTCAGCAACATCAGAAAAATGTTTCTTGAGCCTATCCTCTGAGTATTTAAAGTAGTATGGTGGAGCAATAATAAATCCATTGACATCGTACTCCAGCAACTCCTTAGCTAAATCAATTACCTCAATAGTGGAGTTAGCAGTTACACCAGGAAGAATAAGAACATGACCACTAGCCTCCTCAACGACTGTGGAAACAAGTGAGATTATTTCATCACGTCTTAAATGAACAAATTCACCAGTTGTGCTGTTTGGGAAGAGACCATTAACGCCTTCCCTAACCAGGTATTTCACGAGCCATCTGACACCATCGTGATCAATAGAGTAATTCTTCTTGAAAGGAGTTATTAATGGAACGATCACGCCACGAAACATAATATCCAAATTACATACCGGGACTAGAGGTAATAAAGATATTATGAAACAAGATTAATTAATTCAGAACTTAGAAATGTGCTCAGAGTAAGTTGATTATAGACTATGTTAGAATATTTGGGTATTTTAGCACCTCACAATAAATATAGAGTGTGGATACATTGGATATAGCTAATTATATAATTAATGTATTAATACCTATCGCGATATCAATATTTGCTATAATGGATCCTCCCGCGGCAATACCAACATTAGTGAGTTACGTAAGTGTTTTACCAGGCTCGGAGAAAGACCTGAAGAAGATAGTTAATAGAGTAGTTAACAAGGCCATAATTGTTGTCTTTATATTATTAACATTATTTTCTCTAGCAGGTGAGTATATACTCAAGTTCTTTAACATAGATCTAGCCTCTCTAAGAATAGCAGGTGGAATACTTCTAATGGCTATCGCAATAGATACACTAATAACTGGTCATAAACCAGAGAATGTTAGGAGTGGAGACTTCGCTGTGGTCCCGATAGCAACACCGCTAATAGTTGGTCCAGGGACAATGAGTACTCTAATAGTCTATTCAAGGATCTATGGCTCGTTAACTACGCTACTAGGAGCATATATTGCTCTACTAATATCATATCCTCTACTGAGATACTCCTATGATCTATTTAGGTACCTCGGCACATCAACTCTTCAGGGATTAGGTAAATTCATGTCTCTAATTATAGCCTCAATAGCAGTTTCACTCGTACTCAATGGCTTAAGAGACTTGGGGATAATAAAATAAGTGGTTATCCGAGGATCCTAAGGATCTCCTCAACAATTTTTTCTCTACGCAATAAGTCTCTTTTGTAGCTCCTCGCTAATTCTCTCAAAAAAACTCTTTTACTAGAGTCAATATTAAGTAGATCAAGGATCCCAATACCCTCAATCTCTCTATGAAGCACATAGCCCAAGATCTTTGTTAGATTAGAAGAATAATTATTTAATCTAGCGCTCTCAAGATCAATATAGACTATTTTATCAGGATCATTATTTCTCACAATAACTTGTTTATCTGGTCTATAGATCTCTTGGATCTCGATCATCAAATTATCCAATATATACGATGAGTATATAAGAGATCTAATGACTCTTCTAATAAACTCTACTCTACCAATATTCTCTCTCAAGAAATCAATTAGTCTAGAACCACTCACGTACTCTCTAACAATAAAGTCGCGAGAATACTCAAATATTCTAGGCGTGTATCCCGAGACCTCAGCTTTTCTCAATAACTCACCTTCTTTCTCAAGAGAGTCTCTCTTAGAATCAAATCTTCTTATCTTAAGAGCCACATCACCATAGATCCTGTGTCTCGCTAAGACAACAACTGCAGCGTGACCTTTCCCAACGACTCTGAAGTTCTTAACGAGACTATCTCCGTAGCAATATATTTTCTCAATACCAATTTTCTCAAGTATCTCTATTCTTCTCTGACACTCATCACGAAATGATTCGTGGCTGGGGTAGCACAAGATCTCTATTGCGTCTCTGAGATCTACTTCTCCTCTAATGAGCATCACTATACGCACCTCATAGATAACAAGGCACCACGCATCTGTCCAAATACTTAAAATCATTCTCTAGCAAATAATATTGAGAGGTTAAGCAATTGTCTCATCTAAGAGATCTGAGAGGTATTAGAACAGAATTATTTTATATAGACGCTGCATCAACCTTGTTATTCAAGAAATTAGAGATGGCTAGCTGCGGAGATGATCATAAGGAGTTCTGCGGTGAAGTATACGTTGATCGAGACCAACCATTCATATTAATAGATCTTGTTGGAGAAGGCACATTACACGTTAATGAAGATAGATTCGCGGTGTATAGAACACCTGATGGCGGACAAGAAAATAGATTCATACCAATAGAAAAAGGCTATAATAAGATAGTATTGAGACCCTCAGTGGTCGGCCCCTTCGGAGAGAAATTATTTGATTTCCGAGGAGCATATCTATATGTTAAGGAGCCCTGGACATATAGATTTGTTATAGAAGCTTCTCTACTAACAGATCTCGCTGAGACGATCAGGGACGAGGCTCTTATAAAAGCTATTAATCTTGCTCTTGATCAAATTGAGTTAGAAGGGGTATCTAACTGGCAGATCAAGGCCTCCATAACTTACTCAATTACTAAACCACCTTTCTACATAGGCTCCCTAAAGTACTATGGTATAGAAATTGATCCCTCGATAGAACCTATGGATCCTAATAGATTAGCCGAGATGAGTAGAAGAGCACTCGAGACACTGAGAAATGAGATCTCGAGAATATATAATGAGATCAGAGGATCAGAGGGTGTGTTGTATGCAGTAGGTCACGCACATATTGATGTTGCGTGGCTTTGGACACCTGATGTGACTAGACACAAAGTTAGAAGAACATTATACAATGTTCTCTCGTTATCAAAGAAGTACAATATGAAATTTGTTTTATCTAATGCACTCTATATTAAATGGATTAAAGAGGATGATCCGGCTTTATTCAAGAGATTAATTGAGGCTGTGCGTGAAGGAATCATTATACCTGTGGGGGGCATGTGGGTTGAGAGCGACACCAATGTAGTTGGTGGAGAATCACTAGTTAGACAATTCCTCTATGGTCAAAGAACTCTTCTAGAGACATTCGGCAGAATCACAGAAATTGGTTGGCTACCCGATACATTCGGTTTCACCGCGTCTCTACCCCAGATCCTTAGAAAATCAGGTATAAAAATATTCTTCACACACAAACTCTACTGGAATAAACAGAATAGATTCCCATATTCACTATTTAGATGGGTCGGTGTTGATGGCAGTGAAATAATAGCTGTTAATTACGCAACCTACGGAAGCGATCTATCCCCTAGACAAATTATTAATGCTTGGAGAGACCACACATCTCCTGAGACACCTGGTTTCATAGCATTTGGGTATGGAGACGGAGGTGGTGGACCAACGTGGTTCATGATGGAGAGATTAAGAGTCTACTCAAAAGCTCCTGGCGCACCTAAGTTGGTATTAGCAGATCCCTATCAATATTATGAGGCGGTTAAAAATAGTGAATTACCTATTTGGAGAGGAGAGCTTTATCTAGAGATCCATAGAGGAACATACTCAACGGGGCATAAAATAAAGAAACTTATTAGATTAACGGAGGAGGCTCTGAAGGATCTTGAGATCATAAGTTTTATGTTTAGCGAGAGAAAGAATTACAGAGATCTCTGGGAAATTCTTCTAGAAGCAGAATTTCATGATACTGCATCAGCAACATTGGTTGAAGAAGCATATAGATACTACGTGGATAAATTATCGGAGCTCTACAGAAGAGTTAATGAGGAGATAGACTCGGTGGTGAGGAAGAATATAACTAGTGAGGAGAGAAGACTGGTTGTAATCAATACTCTTCCGTGGAGTAGAGTAGATATTGTCAGAGGCAGAGTGAAGGGAGCTATTCAACAAATAATTGATGGAGAGATTTATTCTCTTGTTGAGGTTCCCGCGATGAGTATCAAAACATTTGAGGAGGGTGAGGGAGCTGAGGCAGATCCTCTGATCATCAATGGGGATAGAATTAGTAATGGTTTGTTAGAGATTGACTCAAGAGGATCGATAAGAGACCTCGAGAATAATATTGAAGCAGTTAAGAGAAGCTATATTGTTGCTTGTAGAGATATACCTGCTGAGTGGGATGGTTGGGATATTGATCCTTGGTACAAGAGAAGCTGTAGAGAGCTAACACCATACGAGGTTGAGATAGTAGAGAGAGGCCCGTTGAGATCTTGTCTGGAGAGAAGATACAGATACAGAACTGAGCTGAGAGAAAAAATATGTTTGTGGAGAAATAGCAGAAGAGTTGATTTCAGAATAACAGGTTTTGTTAGAGATAGATTTGTTTTATTCAGAGAATTATTTGAGCTAGGTTTTAACCCGGTTAATGCTGAGGCTGAGATACCTTATGGAGTTATTAGAAGAAGTATTGAGCCGGAGAACACATGGGATCAAGCAAAATTCGAGTTTCCTGTGTGGAGATGGATAGATGTGTACTCATTAGATTATGGTGTAGCAATTATTAACAAGGGCAGATCTGGACATAGTCTAGAGAAAAGAATAATTGGCGTAACATTGATTAAGACACCAGTGTTCCCTAATCCACACCTGGATCATGGGGAAATAGATATTGAGTTCTCAATTTATCCTCACAGAGGCACATGGAGAGATGCTGAGATACCTAGGAGAGCACTTGAGTACCATAGACCACTAAGATCCTTCAAAGGATCTGTGGAAGAAAAAAGTTTCTATAGAATAGATCAACCTAATTTACTGCTAGAAACAATAAAATTCGCTGAGGACGGATCAGGGTATATAGCAAGGATCTGGGAGACTTACGGGAGAAGAGCTTCACTAAAAATCGAAGCAGAAGAAACAGATCTGATAGAAACAAAGTATATCAGTCTCAGAGAATTAATTTTTGAACCATACGAAATAAAGAGTATTAAGATAAAGTAAGATAAGACAAAATCACTTTTCAATCCTCACTTACACGATACCTCAGTATCCAATTTTAATAGCTTTTAAGTTAATAACTTATTAATAGCTTATTTTAAATTGAACATGTGAAAAAATGAAGATCTACTACGCTATCGTAGGAGGAGTAGTGGAGAATAAAGCTCCTGAGAGAATGGGGGCTTGGGGTCCACAAACAATTCCGGAGCTTCTTAAAGAGAAATCATTAATTGATTCTGAGATTAGAGGCGTCGTATCAGAACTCATTTCTGAGGGCTACGAGTTAGAGTTATACGGTGGCCACGTATTTAATAATGAGAGAGAAGTATTTGAGAAATCGAGGATCATTCAAGAATCTGATGTTATAATAATATATCCTGTTGGACCGAATAGCATGGTTATAAGAGCTCTGCTAGGATTCTCTAAGCCAACAGTAGTATTTATTAGATCTGGTGAAAGATATTACACCTTCGCCGAGATATTTGATTCTAGGGTCATGAGAATGGAGACTGACTACGTCATGCTCCCATACTCAGATGATGTATTTATTATATACGATGATCTTGAGGAGTTAAAGAGGGCTCTGAGAGGAATATATGGAGTGTATAAACTGAGAAGAGCAAAGATCCTTTATATTGGTGTTCCATATGGTTGGCAGGGTAGATTCCACGAGTTCAGAGCCTTCATGAGGAGAATAGGCTCAGAAATAATTTTTCTCGATCACGACAGAGCGTTCGAGGAGGCGCAGGAGTATCTCGAGAGTAGAGAGGGTCGTGAGGAGATCATGAGATACATAGATGAGATTGAGAGAAACGCCTCAGAGATCAAGATGAGTAAAGAAGGTGTGGAGTTAGGCATTAAACAATTCATTGGCTTAAAATATTTGGCAAAGAAGTATGGGGCTGATGTAGTGACTATCTCGGGGTGCATGCTTTATGGAGCATCTAAATGGAGAGCTACGCCTTGTCTAGCATTCTCCCTACTAGATGACCACGGCTTGCTAGGCGTCTGTGAAGGAGATCTAAGTAATTTAGTGGCTAAAACACTTCTTAGATACGTGGCTAATAGACCGGCTGTCTTCGCTAACCCATCAATACCAAACAAGGGATCAGAGGCTGTATTCGCGCACTGTACAGCACCAACAAAACTACTAGGGTACGGGTCCAGAGGATTCAAATACTCTCTGGAGACGCATTTTGAGTCAGATTCTCCGGCAGCTATAAAAGTATTCTTCGAGGAGGGGTATAAAGTGACTCTATTAAATCTCTCGTTCTACCTGGACAAGGCATTAATTGTCTTAGGAGAGTCTGCGGGCTTCACTAATTATCCAATATGCAGATCCCAGATAAAGATTAGGTTCAGAGATACTCGAGAAATATACGGGAAAGCCAGAGGATTTCATTGGAGCTATGTATATGGAGATTACACTAGAGAATTAGAGTATGCTATGAAAGTCTTAGGTATAGAATATGAGGTAATTAGATCTTAGTTTCCTCAACAATCAACTATAGAGAAAGAGAAAATAGATTTTCGGGTAAAATCGATTCAGGGGAGTAAATCAGTTATTTGAGAAAACCTATTTTTCTGCCTAACTCAACGAAGGAGTCTACAACATACTTCATGTCTTCCTCGCTGTGTGCTGCTGAGGGCTCTAATCTTATTCTTGCCTTGCCCCTAGGCACAGTTGGGTAGACTATTGCTTGTGCAAATATATTGTATTCCTCAAATAATCTTCTTGAGAATTCTTGAGCTATTTTCTCGTCGTAGAGCATCACTGGTGTTATTGGATGCTTAGTGTTTCCTAAGTCAAATCCGTGATCTCTTAATCCCTTCTGGAGGATTCTTGTATTCTCCCAGAGCTTCCTAATTAACTCATCACTCTCCTCAAGTATCTCAACAGCAGCGATAGCAGCCGCTACATCAGGAGGATTCATTGCGCTTGAGAATAAGAATGGTCTAGCTCTCTGCCTAAGGTACTCTATTGCATCAGCGTTCCCCGCAACATATCCACCTATTACACCAAATGCTTTACTTAAGGTACCCATCTCAAAATCCACTTTGTCGTGAAGTTTGTAGTGATCTACTATTCCTCTGCCGTGGTCGCCTAACACTCCTTCTCCGTGCGCATCATCTACGTAGACTATTGCATTGTATTGCTCTGCTAACTCCACGATCTCTGGTAGAGGAGCCAGGTCTCCATCCATTGAGAATACTCCATCAGTGACTATAACTTTTATCTTGTAATCTTTAGCTTCCTCGAGTTTTCTTTTGAGATCCTGCATATCCAGATGCTTATAAATTAATTTTGGGGCTCCTGATAATCTGATCCCGTCTATTATACTTGCGTGATTAAGTTCCTCACTTATGAATATAAGATCTTTTCTATTCCACCCTAAAGCACCTAAGGCGCCTAAATTAGCGTTATAGCCACTCTGAAATGTTATCGCAGCCTCTCTTCTCTTAAATTTAGCTAATTTCTCCTCAAGAATCATATGAAGCTCCATTGTTCCAGCAATTGTTCTCACGGCACCCGCGCCAACACCGTAGTCTAGTATTGCTCTAATAGCCGCCTCCTTAATTTTTGGATGCGCGGCTAGACCCAGATAATTATTAGAGCACATATTAAGAACTCTCTTGCCATCAACAATCACCCACGGGCCTTGCTGGCTCTGTAATCTTCTTATTGTGACATAGAGACCCTGCTCCTTAAGAAGTCTTAGCTCATCTCTTAACCAATCAAGTTTACCCATTAAGGTTCACCTAGTAGAAATTTTTCTCATGAACTAATAATTTATAATTCTCCACGCATAAGTAGTCTCCTGATATTAAAGATCATGTCTCGAGCCATCTCTTCAAGACCCCACTCAGGTCTCCAGCCCCAATCTCTTCTAGCCATAGAATCATCGATTCTCTTAGGCCATGAATCAGCTATTCTCTGTCTGAGAGGATCAGGATCAAAGTTAGCCTTAAAATTCGGAATATATTTCTTGATCACATCAGCCAATTCCTGTGCTGAGAAACTCATCCCCTGAACATTATAGAACCTTAGACTAAGCTTATTTCTATTAGCCTCAAGAAGTTGTGTAATTGCTCTCAAAACATCAGGCATATAGATCATTGGAAGAGTAGTGTCAGGTCTCACCCAAAAAACATACTCCCCTCTCTTAACAGCCTCGAAAAATGCTTCAACAGCATAATCTGTTGTACCACCACCAGGAAGACTCTTCCAGCTGATCACACCCGGTAGTCTCAGACCTCTCACATCAATATCGTATTTATAGAAGTAATACTCGCCTAAGAGCTCAGCCAGAACCTTACTAATCCCGTAGAGGGTCTTTGGTCTCATAATAGTTATGTCACCTGGATTATCTGGCGTCTCAGGACCAAACACAGCTATTGAGCTTGGAATAAAGATCTTCTTAATAGAGAGCTCACGAGCACTCTCAAGAACATTGTGGAGACCTAATACATTAACTCTCCATGCAAGATCAGGGTTTCTCTCGCCCTTAGCAGATAATATAGCCGCCAAATGAATAATTGTATCAATGTTAGTCTCCTCAATGACTTTATGGATCTGTTCTCTATCTGTTACATCGAGATAGTACTTTGGCTCCTCAATATTTCTAAGCTTCTCTAAATCAATATCTGTTGCAATAACATTTTCTCTACCATATCTCTCTCGTAGATAAGGGATCAGTTCTGAACCTATCTGACCACAGGCACCCGTAACAAGAATTTTCATAAATTCCTCCGAATAAAGATAATCTGAGAAAATTAAAATTAATAATAACTTATCTATTGCTAAGGACTATCTCCAACTAAAACCTTTCTTAGGGACCATAACAACTCTATCGAATTCAAGAACTAGTTCATTATTCTGATTATACGCTCTTGTTCGAATCTTAACAATGCCGAATCCAGGTCTACTCCGGGACTCTCTAGCTTCGACAACTTCAGCCTCAGCATATATTGTGTCTCCAGCAAAAACTGGTTTATGAAACTTAACATTCTCTATGCCAAGCATAAAACCTCTTGAGGTCAATGCAGTGGTTAAGCCTATAGCTATAGCTAGTGTCAAGACACCATTGATTACTAAACGCCCCTTGAATGGCTCACCGGGATAGTTCTTCTCAACATAGATCTTGTCAAAATGTATTGGGTTAGTATTATTAGTTAATAGCGTAAACCATATGTTATCTACGTCAGTTAATGTTCTACCGTAGAGACTTCTGAATCTTAGCCCTGGGACTAGATCCTCGAAATAGTATTCATTAACTGCATTCAATTCAAGGAAAACCTCCACGATAATTAATATGTTGAATTTTAAGATATAATAATATGACAAAAGAAATACTTAGCGAATATATTAACTGAGAAAGTTGCTTATTTAGATGATCTCAGGATCTCTAGAAACTCATAGAGTAATCTCACACCATAACCCGTGGCTCCCTTAGGATAATAAGGTTTCTTAGGACCCTCCTGCTGAACCCATGCTACACCAGCTATATCAAGATGAGCCCATTCAACATCCTCGGCGAACTTAGCTAGGAAAGCCGCCCCTGCCTGTGCCCCGGCTGCGCCGGCTACGCCTGTGTTCTTGATATCAGCTACTTCAGATTTGATGTCTTCAAAATACTCTTCCCACAGAGGCATTCTCCAGAGCCTATCACCTGATCTCTCAGAAGCCTTCGTAAGCATCTCCGCGAGTCTCTCACTATTCGTGAATAATCCTGCTGCGTGATTTCCTAAGGCAACGACTATTGCTCCTGTTAAAGTAGCTATATCAATAATTATTTTTGCCCCAAGATCCTTTTTTGCGTAGCTTATCGCGTCAGCCATAATTACTCTACCCTCAGCATCAGTATTATCGATCTCCACCGTTAATCCACCGTACATTCTTAAGACGTCACCCGGTTTATAAGATGATCCCGAAGGTAAATTCTCTACTGCAGGAATCAATACCACCAGATTCACAGGCAATCTTGATTTAGCAACAGCGTACATAACTCCTATGACCGCGGCTCCTCCTGATTTATCAAATTTCATATCTCTCATACCCTGTGGGGTCTTAAGATCAAGTCCGCCAGCATCAAATGTCACAGTCTTACCTACAAATGCGACTGGGCTTTCATTCTCTGCTCCTTTGTATCTCAGTATTATTAGTCTAGGCTCTACACTACTCCCTTTACCAACACTGTATATACCATTCATGCCTCTCTCAACTAATTCTCTACCTCTAATAACAGAGATCTCGACATCTGGAAACTCCTTAAATAGATCTCTTACGTAGTTCTCGAGTTTCTCAGGGTTCATGTCTGAGGCAGGAGTATTAGCGATATCTCTAGCAATATAAATAGCTTCACTTAATACCTCAACTCTCTCGAGAACAGGTTTAGCGTCGAAGGCAGGTTCCTTCAGAATTACTTTCTTAACTCCACGGATCTCATCTCTGGTTTTTAGACTAAATGTGTATGTAGATAAATTAAATCCCTCTAGAACAAGATAAAGTGATCTATCGCCTGGGATTTTATCGCTGTAGGGGATTACGATAGAGATACTTTCGTAACCACTATTCTTTGCATCAGAGCCGATGTATCCCCCGTAGACTCTTAGTGTTTCCTCAGAGAATTTTTCGTAGGGTCCTAAACCTATTGTGATGACTCTCTTAGCTTTGATCTCTGGTATTCTTGGGTAGATCCTTATGATCTCTCCGATCCTTCCTTTCAAATCCCCTAATTTTCTTAATCTATTAAGCTCCCCATCTAATAAATGATCTAACTTCTCCACATCCTCAATAAATTTATTCTCGAAAACAGGTAGGTACAGAGCTTCTGTCTCTATTCCCCAAGGATCTTCTTTAACGAAGATTATCTCAGGAGTTATTTTCCTCATATGAATCACCTAATCTATTTTATATAGGGACTTATATTATTCATTAAGCTTAACTTATTAAGTTAATGAATACTTATAAGCGCCTTACCCAACTTCTATTTCTTGAAGGTGGTTCTATTAATGAGGACCTCTTACGTAAAAATACTGTCTACTACACTTCTAATATCAATAGTCTTTGTATCTCTAATATCAGCATTTATCACAACAAATATCTCCTACGCTCAGACAAGTGAAATAAATGCTGTAACCTATGACAAGTGGCTCACTAGATGTGACAGATACGGTGGCACTATAAAAATCGCGTTCCCAAGTGAACCAAATACACTTAATACAATAGCTGCTGGGAGCACTTGGGAAATACTGATTCTTGAGTCTGTGTATGATAGATTATTTAGATGGATAAATGGGACATTAACATATGAATTAGCTAAATCAGTTGAGTACTCACCAGATCATCTGGTACTCACAATAAAGATTAGAGAGGGAGTTAAGTGGCACGATGGCTCTGAGCTAACAGCTGATGATGTCGCTTTCACTATAAATGCCTACGCTAATAGCTCATGGGCTTATCTATACAGCTACTTCACGAGTGTGGCCAACGCCACGGCTGTCGATAAATACACTGTTAAAGTCTATTTCAAGAAGCCTGATGCAGGATTCATATACACCGCCTTAGCTGGAGCAAATATTATTCCTAAGAAGATTTGGGAGCGGCTATATGCATCAAAAGGTGATGCGTTAGCTAAGTATTCACCTAAGATCCCTGATGAATTAATTGGTTCAGGACCCTTCAAATTAGTTGAGTGGGTACCTACACAATACATAAGATTAGTGGCTAACAAAGACTACTGGTTGGGTAGACCATGTGTAGATGAGATGATAATAGTGTTCATAACAGAAGCTCAGGCAGCGCTACTAGCTGTTCAGAGAGGTGATGTAGATGCTTACGTGGGTTGGGTGACCCCAGAGGCTGTTCCACAGCTACTATCAACACCAAATGTTGCTCTACACGTGTTTGTATCAGACACATTCTATCACTGGGGTCTAAATAACCTGGTTTATCCATTAAACATTTCTGAATTCAGAAGAGCCTTAGCCTTCGCAATTGATAGACAAGCAATAGTTAATCAAGTGTTGATGGGATACGGAATCGTTGGTAGCCCAGGTGTTGTGCCACCTGTTGGACCTAATGCTCAGTGGTATAATCCTAATGTTCAAAATGCATACTACTACGATCCTAAGAAAGCCGCCGAGATACTAGATAAGTTAGGTTTCAGAGATGTTGATGGGGATGGCTGGAGAGAATTGCCCAATGGATCCAAGTTCCAGATAGAGATTTATGCACCATCATACGATATTGTTAGAGTAAGAGCTGCTCAAATGATTGCTGATTGGTTAGCTAAGATACCTGGTGGAGGCATCAAAGCTGTTCCAAGAGCAGCTGATTGGACAGCTGTGTGGCCAATGATTAGAGAAGCAAAAGTTGACTCATGGCTGCTTGGTAGTGGACCAGACAACTATATCTCTTGGCTGTTCTTCAGATTCCATTCAAGACCTCAGGGAGCGGGTAACTGGGTTAGGTTCTCAGATCCTGAGGTAGATAAATTAACAGAGGAGCTCTTAACAACCTTTGATCCTGTGAAAGTGAAAGAGATAGCATACAGGATACAAGAGTTAATAGCCGAGAAAGTACCTATAATAACACTTTATTACAGAAAATTAATTGAGCCTTATCGAACAGATAAATTCGAGAACTGGTTCAGAGATCCGACTACGGATATCTATAATAGAATAACTTATCTAAGAGTCCAGCTTAAGAGCGGTGGTGTTCCCGCGGTTACACAGACACAGATTATTAGAGAAACTGTTACGAGCCCTGTATCAATTATACAACCAACAGCAACTGTAACCGTCGCCCAGACAGTGCCGACGGTAGCTGCGGCGGCGACTACACCTACTGCGCCAACAGGTATTTCTGAGACAGTGCTTTATGTAGTAATAGGAGTAGTTGTATTGCTAGTTATTCTATTAGCTGTGTTTCTATTGAAGAGGAAGTAACCAGGTGATTTTTTGGATAAAAAATATATTCTTCAAAGAATAATTTTTTCGATTATTGCATTCTTCTTCATAATTACTCTCGTATTTTTTCTAGCGAGAGCTACAGGAGACCCCTTGGCGGAGCTTGAGAATGATCCGAGGGTCTCCCCAGAGACTATAAAAACAATTAAAGCATTATTTGGATTAGATAAACCACTCTATTTACAATACATAGACTTCCTGAGAAATATGTTGCTTGAGGGACAATTCGGCTACTCAATTGCTTATAGAAGACCTGTTATGGATGTTATTGCTGAGAGAATATGGTACACCTTAGCTCTCTTGATACCTGCTATCACACTATCAAATTATCTAGCCTATAGACTAGGTATCGAGATAGCTTGGAGAAGAAGAAGTGTTGTGGGATCCGCGGTGGTTTCTCTCTCAATAATCATTAGTTCTGTACCCTACTTCTGGTTAGCAATATTATTTCTCTATATCTTCAGTGTACAACTTAAGTGGACACCAATTTTCGGGGCTGTATCCCCGGGAATGAGTTTCTCATGGTCTCTTCAATGGTTCCTGGATTACTTATGGCACTATATACTGCCATTCAGTGTACTGGTTTTTAGATCAGTCTTCTCCTACGTATTATACGTTAGAAATACCACAATAGATATCTTGGGAGAGGACTATGTGAATGTCGCGGTTGCCATGGGTCTTTCTCCCACGAAGGTTAAATACGACTATGTTGCTAGAAACGCTATGCTACCAATAATAACTGTTCTAGGTCTCAGATACGCGTTTCTCATAGATGGAGCAATATTGACTGAGACGGTATTCTCATACCCAGGTACTGGAAGACTTGTTTTCGAAGCTATTTACCAGAGGGATTTCTGGCTTCTCCAGGGAGCAACTGTTATATTGGCTCTCAGTGTTATTATCGTGAATCTGGTCATAGATCTATTGTATGGATTACTTGATCCGAGGGTGAAACAAAGATGATGAGTAGCAGAGAATATATTGCTAGAGGATTAGAGAGATATAAGGAGCTATGGATAGTTTTCAGATCTAATAAATGGGCTCTTGCGGGACTAATAATACTCTCAGCAATAGTTTTTATAGCAGTCTTCGCTGACTATATCGCTCCATACAACCCCAACGCAAGAGTCGCACCACCATTTCAACCACCTTCTCGAGAACATCTGCTTGGCACAGACGATGTTGGTCACGACATATTATCTCAGCTAATCTATGGAGCAAGAATATCACTCTTCATAGGCTTCTTATCAGCTGTTATAGGAACATTAATTGGTTTATTAATTGGTTTAGTATCAGGCTACGTAGGAGGCATAGTAGATAATATCTTGATGAGATTCACTGATATATGGCTCTCGCTACCAACGCTACTATTCACAATTTTTCTTGTCGCAATAATACTCAGATCATCTTCATACCCAATAATCTACGGAATAATACTGGCCATAGCACTAACCTCGTGGCCGAGTGTGGCTAGATTAATAAGATCCTCTGTCCTAAGCATTAGAGAGAGACCATACGTAGAAGCTGTCAAGGCATTAGGTGCTTCTGGAACAAGAATAATGTTCAAGCATATTCTACCAAACACAACATCACTACTAGTTGCTGAAGTAATTTACAGAACCTCATACGCAATGCTAACAGAAGCATCACTAAGCTTCCTGGGCTTAGGAGACCCAACAACAATTAGTTGGGGAATGATGCTTTACTACGCAATGGCTAGATACGCAGTTGTCTTAGGATACTGGTGGTGGTTTATTCCACCGGGACTAATGATCTCGATCACAGTACTATCAGTAATGTTAATAGGATTAGCACTAGAGGAATACTTCAACCCAAGACTTAGAGGAAAAGCTCTTTAGAAAATAACTTGAATATATCAATACAAATTTTTCTTTAAGCTCCCAATGATCTTCTTCATCGTGTAATAGATTATTAGTAATGTTGGTAGCACAACTAAGGCAAATATTACTAGGATCGTGATTAATACATCATTAACCCCTGTAAAGACACTTCTCAGGACAATATCTAGTAAGAATGATATACGTAGTTGATATAGTATCACTACAAACATAATTGGTAGTATTGTGAAAAGAGTTATGTATACTGAAACACCCTTTCCAAAAACCCTTACTTTATATCCTCTAACTAAGCTATTCACCACATTCTTTACGATATATCTATCTAACACGATTAAGAATATCCAGAGAGAAAAAGCTATTAGCAGTAGACTTAGTATCAAAACTGAATATTCTCCGTAAGGAATCACTTTATTAATCATATAGCTTATGTACTCGATGAGTGAGATATATATTAATATCGCAAACATATATTCTACAATATTCAGCCAAATACTTTTCTCGATAGTTCTCATAATGATTCTCTGAGTATATACACCCTTAATCCATTTGGGAATTATTTCATAGATCTTATTAGAGATCCATATATCTTTTCTAACTAGTATGGAAGATAGTGTTGAAGAAATAATAAAAATAATTGATGCTAATGCAACAAGAGATTCATTAACCAAATTATTCCTATATAATTCATTAGCTATTATTAAACCAAATTCACTTATAGAAGTCATGTAGACACCATATCTAAAAGCACTTCTCAGATCAATACCTATTAGCCATGATGCTACTGAGAACCCTATGTATTTAATTACCATAACTAAAAACCCGATGAAGATCCATAGAGAAATAATTGTTATACTGACCCTTGGTAAGTCTGAGATTAATAAGCCTATAGAGGAGAAGTAGAATAAGAGTCCTAATTCTCTCATTATAGTGAAGTAATACTTCATACTCTTAGGATCTACTGAAGAACCTATTACAACACCTGCTGCGAATGCTCCTATAAATGGTGAGAGACCTACTAAATTAGATAAATAAGAATAGATCATTGCCAATGCTACGCATAGTAATCCGAGCAATTCAATATCCCCCTTAATTGCTCTAATGATTCTTTTAAAGATCATGTGACCAATAAGAAGAGATGATGACAAAAAGATCAGTAATCCGCCTACTCCAACAAGGATCATGTTAAATACTAAGTATCCTCCTAATAGATACGATAATAATACCGATAAACCTAATAAAGCAAGTAGATCTTCCATTGCTGTTGCTGCCAGAATTAATTCATACTCAGATCTCTCTATCATAATTAATTTGTTGAGATGTTTATAGAGTATACCAGTAGAAGTATTTATAGTAATGAGAAAGAGAACTGCTATAGTTATTGGGTCAAGTGCAAGTATCTCCGAGAGCACTCTTAGAATTACCCAAATAATAGATAGAGAAAAGAATTCGAGAATAACTACTTTAGACAAAGTTTTTCTAAGAGTCTCAATACTAAATTCACTACCAATATCCAATCCTAGAAGAACTAATCCTATATACGCAAGAGTCTGAACAATAGGATCTCGTAATAAATACCTAGGATCAACCCCCAAGAAATATGTGTATAAATACTGAGAAAAGATACCGCCGATCAAGAAACCAACTAAAGAATTAACTCCTAGTCTCTTAACTAAGATCCCGGCTCCTAATGATATTATAAAGATTAGTAATAGATCAGTTATAATAATTGCTAAAGCACCTTTATCATAATCCTTTAGAGACAATTAAGAAATACTTCTCGTCTTCATCGTATACTACATTATTGATGACTATCTATTAATTTTTTCATAGCTTCTTATTGATTTAATTTGATTTAATCAGGAGTTAAATCCATAATTCTCTACTTACGCCAGATCTTTTTAAAGCTCTTCTGAATGTTACGACATCTAAATTAAGCCATTGAGCTAATTCTCTGTAGAGTCTCTCTATATCCTCCCTAGTCTTTAGCTGATCTTTTTTTCTCATAATTTCTATGTGTGCTCTCACCATAGCTTCTCTCTTCGGCTGTGTCTCTCTAATAGATCTCTCTAAATCACCAGTTAATAATGTTCTTAGCAATATCTCAGCGATTATATTTATGTTAGATGCGACACCAGCTAGCGAGCCTCTTAAAGTGATTCTTCTACTATCCACCCAGGGAAGATTCATTTGAATAAGACTAGTAGTTAATCTCTTCCTCGGTGGTTTATCAACTACTCCCCCGAGGATCACAGTATCGTAGTAGTAGAGCTCAAGAGGATCAAGATCCTTGCTAGAGTAAGGATCCAGGTATAGAGGTCTAGTTGAATTAATGAGAGAAAGTGTGCCTTCAAGAGATCTTTCTATAATCATTATTTTTGTTCTCTTTATGTGATTAAAGAGCTCCTCTGTTAATTGATCTCTGTATGGATATGAAATCACGATTCTATACTCATCACAATATTTTTTGCAGACTGAGTAAGTTAACATAATTTCTTTCAGTAAACTATGGAACTCGTCTGCTCTATGGAAGTATATATATGATGCATCAATCACAATATTCGGGCATCTAGAGATCTTTAATTTCTCACTCATATCTAGATCCTACGGATCATAGCTCATAAATGTTTTCAATAATATTTCTCCTATTAACCTTAGATAGAACAACAGGAGATCTCTCAATTAATCTCACACTATATCTTCTCTTAATAAGTCTAAGAGTTGATTTATCTATACTAGGCTCAACATAGTATATCCCATCTCTATACGTATAAATATATTTGTCTCGTAAAATACTCTCTACCCAAGGATCTTCTGAGCCTGTCTCAATCTCCACCCAAGTTAATAACCCGTCTCTAGTAATGTGTTGATGAGGTGCTTTAATTCTCTCGCTGATCCTCCTCAGTCTCTTAAGTGTCTGAACCGCGTCTTTAAGCTTGGCTGGGCAAAAATGAACTTTGATCCTCAAGTTATTCTCTCTAGCCCACTTAAGTATCTCTAAAGCAGTCTCTCTACTCCCGGAAATAGATACTCCATCAGTATTGATCCTGAATCCTCTGAATAGAAGAGCTTCTTTATTAGTTTCTGAAACCTCCAGCTCATTCAGATTAATAAATTCAGCCCCAATCTTCTCCAGATACAAAATAAGTTCTTTCAAATAACTCTCTTGACCAGGTATAGCCGGTATCTCAGCACCAACACTCATATTAGTATACTCTTTAGCTAACCTGATCTTCTCCCAATATCTCTTGTCAATAGGGTGAAAACGTATCTCATCTAAACCAGCTCTCTCAAGACTTCTTAATGCTCCTAAATCAGCGTATCTACCCGAGGTGTATAAATGAATATGGAATTTCTCACCGAAATAATTCTTCAGAGCCTTAATAATATCAATTGTTTTCTCAAGCACTAGCAAAGGATCTCCTCCAGTTAAAGAAGCTCCTCTGCCACCGACAATCTCTATGTATGTAAGCAACTCATCTACGGAGCTAATCTCTTCCTCATCAACATAGAAAGCATCTTCTCTCCTCCTCTCATTAGATATGGGACAATAATAGCAGTTATCGTGGCACGCGCCTGTGACGAATATAACTGTTTTATCACCCTCTATACACAACTCGCAACCTACTGGTAATCCATTGATCCATTCTCCAAGAATTCTTACACTCTTCATCTCGGATAAAATAATTATACAAGAAAATAAGAAAACTTAATTACTATTTCACGCTAATATCATCTTTCCTGATACTAATTCTAAGATCTTTTAATTGCCTCCAGTATCTAATATTGTATATACATCCAGGATCTGGAGCTAATACATCTTTGAAATAAGCATATGCTCTAGCTCTACACCCTCCACAAATCTCTCTATAAGGACACTTTCCACAGAAATTATTTAGCTGAGTTCTATCTCTCAGTAACTTGAAGAGGGTCGAGTTCTCCCATATATCGCGAAAATCTTTCTCACGTACACTACCTACTGGTATTGGTAGAAATACACATGGAATCACAACACCATTCGGTTGTATGCCGGCATATATTCTGCCTGCACCACATCCACCAATGAATTCTGCCACAGATCTTGTCACAAGATCTTCGCTGACGTAAAAATGAGTCGGTGCAATACTTCTCCCACTACTCATTTGATAAACAACTCTACTAAATTGTGGTGCTGTGCTAACGATCATTATTTTTCTTTTTCTCATTTCGTCATATATATGTTGCAAAAATCTTTCTCTTTCAATAGGATCTAGATCTAGATCCATTATATTAATTCCTCTACCAACTGGAACAAAATTGAAGAACACAACTCTCTTCACACCAATACTCTCGGCCAGATCCAAGATATCATCTACTTCATCCATATTATATTTTGTTATTGTTACAGCCATCGCGTGATCGACTCCTAGCTTAACTATGTTCTCAAGAGCTTTCACAGCTCTCTCCCAAGAACCTCTCACACCTCTGAACTTATCGTGTTTATGTGGATAGGCACTATCTACAGATACTTCGATGTATCTTAATCCAGCTTTGATAGATTTAAGTAGAAAATCCTTGTCTGCAAATCTCCAACCATTAGTGGCAACTGCTGCATATATACCTCTATCAGCTATTTCTTTCACTATAGTAAGAAAATGAGGATGTATAGTTGGTTCTCCACCGCTTAAGGCTATAGCTGCCACACCAGCTCTATCCAATTGATCAACGAGATTTAATTTTTCTTCGAGATTTAATTCATCTGGTAAAGGATGATCAGCTCTCTGATAACAGTGTTCGCATCTTAAATTACACATATTAGTGAAATTCCAAACAATAAGAAACGGCGCCGGGAGTTTCTGAGGAACTGTAACACCATATCGGGCAATACCTTCAAAGACGAGAGAAACACCTCTTCTGAGAGCGGGATCTCTTAAGGCTATTCTCACAGACTCTTCATATCCGCCAATAATTCTTAAACCAATCTTCATCAATAATTCAATGTTATTACCTAGGAACCTTACAGTAAGGGGGCAACTAATTATTTCTTTCGCGAACAATGAGAGTGAATGATACAATATCGTTTGATCAATCTCTCTATCGCCATACTTACATTTAGTTCTTGAAGTAGCTGTTTTAAGAAATAATCTTATTAGGGGATTACCTAGAACAAATCTTAAGACTGCTAGTAGAGGTCCGAGACCTTCTCTCTTAGTCATATGCATCACTTAATTAAGTCTTTGAAAGCATCTGCTAAGTATCTTGCGGCTTCTTTAGCAAGTATAAGTGCTAGATCTCTTAATCTAGCAGCTTTAAGTTCTCGTGCTAAGAAGGATAATCTGAGATAAAATCTTCTGTAGGCATAAATAAGCATTTTACCTAGCTCCTCTGCGGAGAAATAAAATCCTTTCATAACAGGTTTTAAAGTAGTGTAGTGTTCCCAATTCCAATCAACAATAAGATTATGTTTCAAAGCATATTCATATAATGGCGTGCCTGGATAAGGTGTTAGTGCAGTAAACTGAGCATAGTTAGGATCTATCTTAATAGCTAATTCAATAGTATTCTTCATATCATCTAGTGTCTCCCATGGAAAACCGAGTATAAAGCTTCCACTTGCGAAACCCTTTAACTCCTTTATCCATTGAAATACTCTTATTGCTTGATCAACAGTTATATTCTTACCTATTTTATTGAGTGTGTCCTGAGAAGCTGATTCAACGCCAAAGTAAAGTGCTGAGCAACCATTTTCGTAGAGGTATCTAAGAAAGTCTTTATCAACATGATCAACTCTAGATCCACATGCAAAAGATATGTCTAATCTTCTTTCTTTGATCTCTTTAATAAACTCATACATAAATTTCTTATTGATAGTTAATTCATCATCTGTGAAAACAATTGCTCTTACATTATATTTATTAACAATATCTTCTATTTCATCAGCCACATTTTTCGCGGATCTAAATCTTATTCTTCTACCCCAGAAATATGAGGTAGAACAGTAGATACATCCATAAGGACATCCTCTGCTAGCCATTACGTGAGCTATTTTAATAGGTTTATTAAATAATGTGTATTTATCCATAGGAAGAAGATGTCTAGCTGGGAATGGTAATTCATCTAAATTCATTATAAGAGGTCTATTAGGTGTTACTATTGTTTCTTTATTCTTATTTTTAAATGCTATACCTTTAACCCCCTGTAGATACCTAGGATCCATGCCATGTCTCTCGATAGTGTCTACTAGTTCAAGCATTGTGTACTCTCCTTCGTATCTCACAACGATATCAGCGCCGTGATTTAATGCTTCCTCATACATATAAGTAGGATGGGTACCTCCAACGACTATTGGTATATCCGGGAAGAGATCTTTCAAAACAGAAATTATCTTATAGCCGCGAGGAGCAGTCGGTGTTTGAAGAGATAAGCCTATTATATCAGGTTTCCATTCACTAACAATCTCAATAAATTTCTTGGTATCTACTTTAAGCGTAGGTGTGTCAATAATCTTAACCTTATGATTATTTTTTTCAAGAACAGAAGCAATCCATGCAAGACCTAATGGTGGAGCATTCATACCTGTAATTTTGTAGATCTCAAGATCATGAATATCGGGGGGCAGACTTAATAATACTTTAGCCGTATACCCCCCATGAAACATATGATGT
>JBMFLZ010000009.1:0-49999 GCA_049970935.1 Sulfolobales archaeon
CTAAGGAGGCATTAGGTCTCTTAATCGAGATCCTTAAAAAAACAGTGCCCTGTCTACACAGATCACTCAGACAATACGCAACGCCATAGCAGTAATTTATATGGGAATCTTACTTCCATACACTACTAAATAAATTTATTTTTTATTTTTAAAGTTCTAGAATTTTTCATTTGGTGAGAAAAACGAGACCAGAAGAGATATTCGGTGTTAATGCAGGTAAAGTATGGCACGCCCTGAAGAATAAGGGTCCTATGACAGCTAAAGAAATTGCTAAAGAGACAAATTTAAAAATAACAGATGTTTATGGAGCACTAGGTTGGTTAGGTAGAGAAGGTAAAATAGAGATTATTAAAGAGAAGAAGAAAACACTTTATAGATTAACTGAGTGAGTATTAGTTTAGATATCATTTGTTGTGGCGGGCCCGCGGGGATTTGAACCCCGGACCATCGGCTCTCCACGATCCGCGCAGGAGCCCTCCGAAGCTTAGAAGGCCGACGCCCTATCCTGGCTAGGCGACGGGCCCCTACTAAGATTATTGTAATCGAGTGTTTTAAATTTTTCTCTCAATTGAATATATAACATAATTTATGGGCCCGCCGGGATTTGAACCCGGGATCACGGGGATTCTCGCTATGGTCCCGAGTCGGGCCTCTTCAGGAGGTACCCCGCATCCTAGCCAAGCTAGACTACGGGCCCCAGAAAATATTATTTGTAGTAGTGCTTTATATTCATTATTTTAAATTCCGGACCTCAAGTATTTTAGGGGTTTTAAGGTGGTGAAGAGGCTTGTTGTCGTTGATTCTAATATGTGTGTTGGTTGTCAGTTGTGTGTGGAGGCTTGTTCTAATCGTTTCGGTTATGTTGGGATTACTAAATCAGCTATTCATGTCAGATCTGCTGGAGGGGTTGAGAGAGGTTTTGTTATTATTGTATGTAGGGCTTGTAAAGATCCTCCTTGTGCCAGGGTTTGTCCAACGGATGCCTTGATTCTTAGGAAAGGTGGCGGTGTAACACTTGTGCCAGGTAAATGCATTGGTTGTGGAAATTGTGTTTCTGCATGTGATATAGGTGCTGTTATGTGGGATTATGATAGTATGAAGCCGCTAATATGCACACACTGTGGGTACTGCGTGGATTTTTGTCCACATAAGGTATTGGCTTTAGAGGAGGTTGAGTAAAATGAGTTGGGTAAAAACATTATCAAGGGTTCTCTACATAGATCTTAGTAGAAAAATATTTTGGGTAGATGATAGAGAAGATCTATTCAGCAAATGGTTAGGTGGAATAGGAGTAGCAACACAACTCTACAAAGAAGAGGTTCCCAGAAGAGCAGATCCATTAGGTCCCGAAAATGCCGTAATATTCGCTATTGGCCCTGGGACAGGGATCTTTCCAATGGCTTCAAAAACTATTGCAGTATTTAAATCACCTTTAAATGGCTATATGGCTGAGTCTCACGCTGGAGGAAGATCGGCTGCAGCAATTAGATTCGCTGGGTACGGAGCAATAGTCATTAAAGGTGCTAGTGATAGACCCATATATCTAGTTATAGATGATGAGAAAGTAAGATTCAGAGATGCAGGAGCTATTTGGGGAATGAGATCCTCGGAGACCGTTGGGAGAGTACTTAGAGAAGCTCTCCCAGGAGCTGGTATGAGAACAATTATGAGAATTGGTAGAGCAGGAGAGAGACTTATTAGATACGCAAACGTGACCGTGGAAACCTATAGACACTTCGGTAGAATGGGTTTGGGAGCGGTTATGGGCTCAAAGAAGTTAAAAGCAATAGTAGTCATTGGTAGAAAAACATTTAAGCTACCTGATGTGAAGAGCTATAGAGAAGTCTACAAAGAATTATACGAGCTCTCGAAAGGTGCTGCCACAAAGAAATACCATGATCTGGGGACAGCCGCAAATGTTCTCCCTCTAGATAAAATAGGTGCTCTGCCAACAAGAAACTTTTCCTCGGGAAGATTCGAGGGAGCAAAGGAGATCAGTGGCGAGAAACTTGCTGAGGAGAACTTAGCTAGGAGAGTCGCTTGTGTCGCGTGTCCAGTGGCATGTATACATCTAGCCTACATAAGAGAGGAGTATGAGACAGAGAAATACTTCTACAAAACAGAATTCGTGCCGTATGATTACGAGTTAATCTATGCTCTCGGAAGCAATCTTGGTGTGAGTGACAGAATAGGTCTCCTTAAGATAATTAAAGCAGTTGAGGAAGAGGGTCTAGACGCGATCTCCACGGGAGTAGTCTTGGCCTGGGCTACCGAGGCTCTTGAGCAAGGACTTATCACAGAGAAAGAGACTATAGTTCCTCTGAGATGGGGTGATTGGAGAAACTATGTGAAAGCTGTTCACTACATAGTTCAACAACCAAATCAATTCTATAAAGATCTCGGCTTAGGTGTAGAGGAGGCTGCGAAGAGATATGGTGGGTTAGAATTTGCCGTGGCATTCAATAAAGTTGAACCCGCAGGCTACCATACAGGTCCTCTCTACTACATATCTCTAATGATAGGAGCCAGACACTCTCATCTTGACGCAGGCGCATACTCTATGGATGAGAAATTAATTGCCTCAGGAGGATCATTACCTGAACCTGAGAAAGCTGTTGAAATGATTATCGAGGAGGAGTCTTGGAGACAGATCCTAAATTCATATGTTCTCTGTCTCTTTGGAAGAGGTCTATACACTAAGCAACTAGTGGCTAAGTCTCTAGCAACACTAGGTTATAAATATACAGAAGAAGATCTTGTTAAATTAGGTAGAGAGATATACTATGAGAAACATAAAATTAAGATAGAAGAAGGATTCAAACCCGAGGAGCTAAGGATCCCAGAGAGGATCTTGAGAACACCAACTCCACTAGGTCAAGTATCCGAGACCTATGTAAGAAAAGCAGTATCAAGATACAAGGAGTACCTCGAGAAATACCCCGTGAGAACAATTTAGAGAGCAGATTACTACATAATTCATTAACAAAAGTAATTAGCTATTTAAGACAAATTATGTCATGAGACCATATTGAATAATGAGCTTAATAAAGTAAATGATGATGGTTTCAAGATCCTTACGGCACTCGCTATACTAGCAGGTTTATTTAAGATAATCGGTGGAGTCATTTACTCATCTAAAGCGGTTACGGTTGATGCAGCAACTAGTATAGGTAATATTCTAGCAATAGGGATAGTCAATAGATACTATAAATTAAGTAAGCTACCTCCTGACAAAGATCATCATTATGGTCATATAAGACTTGCTTTTGGAGGAGATGTATATACTCTAATGATCTACTCTTTTGTAGCAGGGTTATTAACAATTGATCTGATCCAAGGATTAAGCGCTAGATACCAAGTAAGTTTCTACGCCTCAATATACTCAGCTATTGGAACAGTACTATACGCTATAGTCATATTTCTTAGTATAAGAATAGGGAGAATTCTAGAACTTTACTCGAGGGTTTCAGTGATTGAGTTAATTGAAGGTCTCACAGCAACCTCCGCAGCCCTTGCTGGAGCTTTCATTAGTTATTTAATTGATCTTGTAGGAGGATTTGGTTTGTATTTATATTTAATAATTGAATTACTTAGATCCTCGAGAAAATTAATTATTGAGATCAGCGATAGATCCTCTGACAGAGTTTTACGAGAGATAATAGATATCGCGGAGAAATATGAGGTTGTGGTGAAAAGTGTTAAGGTTAGAGAAGTATACGCAGACCACTTCTATAGTGATATAGTAATTGGAGTACCAGCAGACCTTAGCGTCAGAGAGGCTCATGACATAATAGACAAGATCGAGAGAAGACTGAGAGAGAAGAATATTGTGGCAATTATTCATATCGAACCCGTTTAAGGGCTAGAATCACCATATGGAAAAATGATCCTTTTTTATCATCGATGGTTGCCACGGGAAGATCTTGTTCGCTCACTATTCAGAGATACTCCTATGAAAACATATGGATTTTAATATAGGTATTTATGAGAAAAATTGCTGGGTAGTTGAGTCATGAGGAGAGTCTTAAGAGAAGGAATATCAAAGACTCTAGGTATAGCTATAGTTATAGTTTTAATAATAGCTATTGGAGCCGCTGTATGGTACTATACCAATAGACCGAGCCGGGAGGTCCCAGAGAAAACACCTACAACCACATCCCCAACATCTCAACAAGTGACTACGACCCAGATGTCAACTATGTATGTTAGTGTAATACTAAATGGCGGAGGATCTTCAGCAATTAATCCTCAGATGCAGAACTGGGCCAAGATATTCAGAGACGAAATTACGAAAGGAGCCATAACAGTTAATTACCAGAGCATAGGTTCAGGGGCAGGTCAGAAAGGCATTGTTGATGGATCTCTTGATTTCGCGGGTTCTGATATCCCATTAACCAAGGATAATTACGACGCCTTAAAGAACAAAGGTAGAGGATTTATTCAGATACCGATTATAGCTATCTCTATCGCAGTTATCTACAATATTCCTGAGTGGGATCAGAGTAGATGTGGACCTCTAAGACTTAGTCCTGAGGCTATAGCAGAGATATATCTCGGTAACATCAAATACTGGGATGATCCATTGATAAGAGATCTGCAGAAACCAGAGTGTCAAGCATTATTACCTCACAAAGAGATATATGGAGTGCATAGAAGTGATGGAAGCGGATCTACAGCTCTTCTAACAATGTATCTATCTAAAGCTTACCCTAAATGGAATCAAACAGTAGGATATGGCTTAGTGGTTAATTGGCCTATTGACAACACAGGTAGAGGCATAGGAGGAAAAGGTAGCGAAGGAGTAGTTGCACAAGTTAAAAACACTAAGTACTCTATAGGCTATGTAGAACCAAACTACGCAGAGAAAGAGAATATACCAATTGCCGCAGTAATGAATAAAGCCGGGCAATTTGTTCTACCAACTAAAGAAGCTGTACTAGAAGCTCTTAGAAGAGGTGCTGCAGGACTACCAAGACCAGATGAATATTGGGGCTCGGTTCCTCTTGAGTTCGTTTATCAAGACGGGAACAATACTTATCCTATAGTTGGTACACCGATAATTATTATTAGAACAGATCTTCCGAAAGATAAGTTAGAAGCACTTAAGCAATTCTTCACATGGGTCTTAACAGAGGGTCAGGGAGACACCTATATCCTACCAGGCTACTTCCCGCTTCCTAAGGAATTAACTAGTGTCGCTGTGAAATACTTAAGTGAGTATTTGAAATAAGTAGCTTCTAAAAATCTTTAAGATGAATTCACATGAATATTAGGGAATTGCTTTGAGGAAAATAGATTTTTTTCAATTCTTTTCGGTAGCTAATATCATGATTCTTCTTTTACTGGTTTTAGTGATCGCTGTAGTAATGTATTATTCTCTACCTATATTCACAGAGGGTGCATTGATTAGAGTCTTATCAATCTCTGCATGGGATCCTAATCAAGAGACTTATGGTATTCTATTTGCTTTGGGAGGGACTATAATGGTTGCATTAATAGCTATCTTAATCTCCGGGGTATTATCAGTATCAACTGCATTCTTTATCGTGGAGATTGCTCCATACAGGTTAAGACCATTGCTTGAAACAATCGTTGATTTAGGTGCTGTGATACCCTCAGTGATCTATGGGTTATGGGGTTTACTTTTTCTAGCTCCTGCTCTAAGAGATTATGTAATGAGACCATTGACCGAGTATTTTCCTTGGTTAAGAGATTTCTTAGGTAGCTACAGCCCATCTGGTGTATCAATATTAACCGCAGGTGTCTTACTTGGAGTAATGATATATCCATTCGCGACATCTATCATAAGAGAAGCAATTAAGCTAATCCCGTTTAGTATAAAAGAAGCTCTCTATTCTCTGGGTCTAAATAAGTGGGAGGTTATTACTCAGGAAACTCGTTTCATCATCAGATCCATATTAGCTGCACTAATGATAGCATTCGGAAGAGCCGTTGGAGAGACAGTGGCTGTGGCGATGGTAGTGGGTAATGTGCCTAATCCATTATTCTACATGATTTTTAGGCCAGGATACACAATATCTAGTTTAATAGCGAATCAGTTCCTTAACGCTACGGAAGCAATGTTGCCAGTGCTGTATTTCTCGGCCTTAGTCTTGGTATTGCTGGGTTTCGCAATTAATGTTTCTGTTATGCTAGTAATGAAGCAGAGATGATCAATATGATATTAAGAGACTTAATATCGAAAATTATGATAGCTATACTGATTATACTACCAATAATTGGTTTAATTCCTCTGTTTCACATAATCATAATCACATTCTATAATGGGCTCACAATTTTGCTCAGAAACCCGTTAGAGATACTAATCAGTGAGCCACCTGCACCGGGCTCAGAGAGCCTAGGTGGTATCGGTCCCTATATAGTTGGTACATTGATTCTTGTTAGCTTAGCCTCATTAATAGGGATCCCCATATCAATTCTCGCCGCTGCATATTCTGTGGAAAGTATGAGTAGAAGAGTGGGGTTCATCACAACTCTTGTGACGAGAATCATGATCGAGTTCCCAACAATTGTTATCGGGGTCTCGGTATATGGATCAATTATAATTCTAGAGATAATACTGAATCATTTAATAAGCACATTTGGCATGCAAGAGCTGATTTATATACCTAGGTTCAATGCATTATCTGGGGCAATAGCTCTCTCCATAGTAATGATCCCCTACGTATATACACAAGTAGAAGATGGATTAAGAAGAGTTCCACATCATATAAGAGAAGCTGTTTACTCACTGGGCTTCTCTAGAACAAGAGTAGTAATTATATTAGGTGGGTATATCAAGTCAGCTATCTTATCTGGTCTAATGATCGGGATCTCTAAAATAATGGGTGAAACAGCGCCTTTACTCTTCACAGCCTTCGGAAATGATTACTATGTGACAAAATTCCCTGATATATTGCTGAACCCAATAGGATCTCTTACTCTTTGGATATATAAGGCTGGTTTATCACCATATAATAATTGGATAGAGCTGGCGTGGGTAGCATCAATGATACTTATTCTACTCACTATAGTGCTATTCTCTATAAGTCGATATATTATGTATAGAAGGTGAGGATCACGAGCAGTAATAATGATATTGTCTTAAAGATAAGAAATCTTAACCTATGGATCGGCGAGAAACATATATTGAAGAATATCAATCTCGATGTCTATAGAAATACTGTCTTCACTATAATGGGTCCCTCCGGAAGTGGCAAATCCACTCTGCTCAGAGTAATTAATAGAATAATTGAGCTTATACCGGATGTGAGGATTACTGGGGATATATTTATTGATAATATAAAGATCAATGGTAATAGTGTGAGCCCAGAATACGTTAGGAGAATGGTGGGCATGGTATTTCAAATACCTAATCCATTACCGCATCTCTCTATATACGATAACGTAGCTATTGGTCCCAAATATAATAAGTACGTTAAGAGTAAGAAGGAACTGGATCAATTAGTTAGATGGGCTCTTGAGAAAGCTTATCTCTGGGACGAGGTGAAGGATAGATTAAAGGATCCCGCCTCAAAATTATCAGGAGGACAACAACAGAGACTTTGTATTGCTAGAGCACTCGCCATGAAGCCTAAGATAATTCTTATGGATGAACCAACATCTAATCTTGATCCTGTGGCGACATCAAAGATAGAAGAGTTATTAATTGAGTTAAAGAAGATAGTCACTGTTATCCTAGTCACACACTCACCGTTCCAGGCAGCGAGAGTATCTGATTACATAGCGTTTATGTATAATGGAGAGATTATCGAGGTCGGATCCGCAAAAGATATATTTACTAAACCAAAGAATCCCTTAACAGAGAAATATATAACTGGTAAGATGGGTTAGATTATGAGACCTATAGACATTGCTTTAGAGAGGATCAGAGAAAAAATAAGAGAGATGACAACCACCACAGAAAGTATATTAAGTGAAATGAGTAAAGGACTTAGCTACCGAATAGAGGATATAGCTAGGTATATAGATAAAATAAGACTCCTCAGAGCAGAGCTACACTCCCTGGCGACTGAGACAATAGCAAGATACCAGCCTGTGGCCTCGGATCTTAGATATATCATAGCTAGTCTAGAGATCTCGTATGGATTATTTAGATTCTCAAGATATGCTCTTGATATAGCGTACATAATAAAGAACTTTAGTAGAGATAGAGATCTAGAATGTGATTTTGAGAATACTAGAAAAATGCTTCCATACGTGGTAGAGATGGTTAGAGAGAGTATAGAGAGCTTTATGAATAAAGATACGGAAAAAGCCAATAAAGTCATTAAATTAGATAGTTTAATTGATCAGTATTTATCAGATGCTTTGAAAAAAGCCTCTGAAAAAAGAGATAGCTGCACATACTTGGATTTTATAGTGGCGATATATCTTGAGAGAATCGCTGATCACTCAGTGTATATAGCTTCTGACACGATATTCATGATCTAGTGAATTGAAGACTGACCACAACTTTTTAAAAGTCTAATTTATCAACTCATAGGGTGATTATGTGAGTCTCATTACTAGGGCATCTACAGCTTCTCTACTAGCTGTGTTTCTTATAGGTCTCGTAGTTGGAGGCTTAATCGTTTATATAATCGCTAGTAAAAGAGGTTTAGAAGGTTTATATCAAGAGACAGTAACTATAACTCAACAAATTGAGACAGTAGGCGAATACAATTATACTATATTAATTGATAAAGATTACTATAATGAATTAATTAAGTGGCTTCCTAGAGCTAATTCTAGTGTGTATGTGATTATGTTCGTGATTAAATACGATCCTAGGGACCCTAAAGATCCCGTGAACAGAGTACTTGACATACTAATCAACTTATCTAAGAAAGGCGTTGATGTCAAGATAGTAGTTGACGATGAAACAAAAAGATCTTATCCAGAGACAATAGATTATCTCCTACGACACAATATATCTATTAAGCTTGATGAGAGCGCTTCTAGAACAACTCATACGAAGCTCGTAATAATTGATGGAAAAATTGTTTTCTTTGGTTCTCATAATTGGACACAGTCAGCCTTGACACAAAATCATGAAGTCTCAATAATGATAATAAGTAAAGAGGTGGCGAATAAACTAATTCAGTACTTCAATTCGATCTGGAGCTCGGGGAGAGCAGTTAGTTAATGATTAAAATAAAGCTCCTCTCTATTACTGAGAATACTAACAAGATCCTTGAGACAAGGCTACTACTAGAGAAATTATACCCAGAGATCCGTTTTGAAATAGATCCTTTGCCCAGAGATATTCCAAAAATCGAGATACAGAGTAGCGATCTCGAGGATATAGCTCTATACTCACTTAAGGAGGCTCTTAAACACATTGATGATCCTGATAAATGGGATATTATATTTAGAGAAGATGCTGGATTATTTATTGAGAGTTTAAATGGTTTCCCAGGACCCTACTCAAGCTATGTGTATAAGACAATTGGTCTCTTAGGAATACTTAAGCTACTAGAAAATGTATCAGATCGAAGAGCTTATTTCAAATCTGCTATAGCGTATAGAGTGAGAGGAGAAGAAAATATAAGGATCGCTGTTGGTATTGTGAGAGGATCTATAAGTAAAGAGATCAGAGGCTCCAGAGGCTTTGGATTCGATCCAATATTTATACCGGAGAGATACGAGAAAACATTTGCTGAGTTAGGTGAGGAAGTGAAGATTCTTATTAGTCATAGATCTATTGCTTTAAGAGAGATGATAAGTACTTATCTCACGAAAATAAACAGTGAAACAATCATATAAATGATCTCCCATAATTAAACTCTATTCTAGTATAGGTATTATCGTAAGACTCTTGAATCTCCAAAAATTAATCTTTAAAAACATTTGAGGAGAAAATACATTGGTTATTAAAAATGGTTAATAACAAGAAATATATATACGCGTTTCATGAGGGGGATTGGCGTGATAAGAAGCTCCTGGGGGGCAAAGGCTCTTCACTTGCTCAAATGACACAAATAGGACTCCCAGTACCTCCAGGATTCACTATAACTACTGAAGCTTGCAGAGAATTCTATGGACCAAAGAGAGAGATCATTGATAGTTTAGTTAAAGAATTAGAGAAAAATCCCCCACCTCAAGTAAGAGATGAGATCATCAAAAAAATATGGTCTATTATTGATAGCCTAGATCTTCCCTCTGGTTTAATGGATCAGGTTTTAGAATACATGAAGTGGCTAGAGAAAGAAACCGGTAAGAAATTTGGTGATAAAGAAGGAGCACCTCTATTAGTATCGGTGAGATCTGGTGCAGCTCTCTCAATGCCTGGAATGATGGATACAGTTCTTAATTTAGGTTTAAACGATGAGACAGTAAAGGCTCTAGCTAAAGCAACTAATAATGAGTGGTTTGCCTATGACTCTTATAGAAGATTTCTACAAATGTTCGGTAGAATAGTTCTTGGTGTCAGTGAGAAATTATTCGACGAGGCCTATAGAGAACTTGAGGAGAGATTCAAGAAAGAAGCTGAGGAGAGGTTCAAGGAGGAGCTTAATGAAATAAAGATTCATTATCCGAAGTATAGTGTTAGATTAGATGCACAGCCGCCTAGAGACGTGGCACCTAATCTATGGAGCAAATCTGTGGAATACTTGAAGGAGCTTGTGGAGAGATACAAGAAGATCATAAGAGATAATTGGGGAGAGTTTCCGCAGGATCCATATAAACAATTAGAATTGGCAATAAAAGCTGTATTTAGATCCTGGATGAATCCGAGAGCTATATTCTATAGAATAGCTAATAAGATAACACCTGACATGGCTGATTGCACAGCAGTTAATGTCGTAGCAATGGTTTTTGGAAACATGGGTTGGAACTCTGGAACAGGTGTATACTTCACAAGAGATGTTGCAACAGGTGAGGACAGACCCTATGGAGAATTTCTACCTAACGCCCAGGGAGAAGATGTTGTTGCAGGTATAAGAGTTCCATACGATCTGGAGGAGTTAAAGAAGCTGATGCCCGATATCTATCAACAGCTAATTGAGGCTGGAAAGAAACTTGAGAGACTAAATAAAGATGTTATGGACATAGAGTTCACTATTGAAAACGGCAAGCTATACTTCCTTCAGAATAGAGCCGCTAAAATGACTCCTCTCGCGAGGGTTAAGACAGCTGTTGACATGGCTTTACAAGGGATCATATCTAAGGAGGAGGCTATTCTGAAAGTTCCTCCTGACACAGTTCAGAAACTTCTATACCCAATGATCGATCCTAAGGTTAAGGCAACCCCCATAGCTAAGGGTCTCGCTGCATCACCGGGAGCCGCTTCAGGACAGGTGGTATTTGATCCTGATGACGCTGTGGAGTGGGCTAAGCAAGGCAAGAAAGTTATTTTAGTAAGAGTTGAGACGAAACCAGATGATGTTCACGGTTTCTATGCTGCGGTGGGTATACTAACTTCTAGAGGTGGAATGACTTCACATGCTGCTGTTGTAGCTAGAGGTATTGGTAAACCAGCTGTTGTTGGTGCTGAGAGTATAGAGATAGACTATGAGAAGAAGATCTTTAGAGTAGGAGATATTGTGGTTAAAGAAGGAGATTGGATCACAATAGATGGTAGCACCGGCAACGTGTATCTAGGTGAGCTACCAACTGTTCTCCCAGAGATCAAGGGTGAATTAGAGACTTTACTGAAGTGGGCTGATGAGATAAGAAAAATAGGTGTTAGAGCAAACGCCGATGTTCCTGAGGATGCTGAGATCGCTAAAAGATTCGGTGCTGAAGGAATAGGTTTATTAAGGATCGAGAGAATGTTTAGGAGACCTGAGAGACTAGAGCTTCTAAGGAAAGTTATTTTATCAGAGAAGAGAGAGGATAGAGAGAAGTATCTCAGAGAATTATCTAAGATGATTAAACAAGACTTCAAAGAAATGCTCAGGATAATGAATAAGCTACCTGTAGTAATAAGATTAATAGATCCTCCATTACACGAATTCCTACCAGCGCCAGAAGAGGTGCTGAAACAAATATATGATGTGAGAGAAGCCATTAGAGAAGCGGAGGCAAAGAAACAAGACACAACTAGCCTAAGAAAGAAATTAGAGGAGTTAGAATGGCTCTATAAGAGGGTTACGGTGCTCAAAGAACATAACCCAATGCTTGGACACAGAGGAGTTAGAGTAGGTGTCACTCACCCAGAGATATACTATTACTTGGCTAGAGCAATGATTGAGGCAGCGGCGGAATTAATTAAAGAGGGATACGAGCCATATCTAGAGATCATGGTGCCACAAGTATCTCATGTCCAAGAAATTAGATACGTGAAGCAGAGAGCAATACTACCAGCTCTAGAGGATGTAGAGAGAGAATATGGAGTAAAAGTACCTGTCAAGATAGGAACAATGATCGAGACAGTCAGAGCAGCATTAACGGCTAAAGAGATAGCTAAAGAAGTAGATTTCTTTAGCTTCGGAACCAATGACTTAACACAAGCAACATTCAGCTTCAGTAGAGATGATGCCGAGAATAAATTCCTACCACAGTACCTAGAGTACGAGATACTGAAAGAGAACCCGTTTGAAACAATAGATGTTGATGGCGTGGGTAGACTGATAGAGATAGCTACTAGAGAAGGTAAGGAGGCTAATCCGAAACTAGAAGTGGGCATATGCGGCGAACATGGGGGAGATCCGAAGTCAATAGAATTCTTCTACAAAGCAGGATTAGACTACGTGAGCGCGTCACCTTACAGAGTAGCAGTTGCTAGGCTGGCTGCCGCTCAAGCAACTCTTAAATACTCGAAAGGCGCTGAAGTCAAGAGATTAGTTGGAGAATAATTCTTTTTACATCTCTCTTAACCTACTCTGTAGTTTTTTATGCTACGTAACTCGTAAATAAATATCACCAGAGCAACAAGAGCAGTTATTACAGCTATTACCTTATCAATATCAATTGATTCATTTAAGATCAGAAACCTAATTAAATATCCTGAGATCACTCCTACGAAGAAAAGTGAGTAGATAAAGAATCTAGGGATAAGATATCTGCCTATCACAATGTATCCTCTTATCTTAATTATACGCGCAATAACGTATCCATCACTTACTCTCTTAACAAGACCAATTCTCTCTAATCTCTTCAGATTATAATGAACAGTGCTCACAGGCATCCCCAGATCTCTAGCGATCTCTCTCACTCCTCTAGGCTCATTCTCTGTGAGCAAATAAAGATATATCCTAAACGCACTCTCACTCAGATCACCTATATCTAATGAATCAGTAATTCCCCTATTCTCTTTATCACTCATATCATTCAATTGAATTAATTAATGATGCGAATAAATCTCTTTCTGTGTTCAAAGGTATGAACATTTCTTGAAAGATCTGTTCAGTAGATAGAGTTAAATACAGATCCAGTCTAGAGTATAGATGGAGATCCATATGTTGACTAGGAGATTAATATATTTGCTAGGTGCCCTATCAATAATTCTTGGATTATCACTATCTCTCGCACTACCATTTCTATACAAAACCTCATTTGAGATCGAAAAATATAGAAGTATTCACTCACTCAATACCTCAACCCCAGGAGTCGTGGTGCTAATGCAGAAGAATCTCTCAGATTATATCAAATTATATGAATTAATTAACTCTTCAATAAGTAATATAGATTTTACGCAAAACATTATTCAAGGAGGATTCCCTCTACCACAGCAATTGCCTATGCAACTTGCCATTACTGTTACTCTTCTATCTGCTTCTATCCAAACAAGTAGAGGAACTTCTACAGAATATTCGAAAACTAATGTTCAGGTTGAGGGAATAGATGAGTGTGATATTGTTAAGAATAATGATAGATACATATTCGCTTTATTAAGTCATAAAAAGAGTATTTATATATTTGATTCATTTGAGAACAAGATTATATCTAGAATAGAATTTAGAGAACCTGTGTGGAATAGATTAATAGGTCTATATCTCTACAAAAATCAACTCATTCTAATAGGGGAAATCTCTCAGTACGGAACAGTGCTTGAGGTATCAAGAAACATTCAATTTATTACACCAAATATCAGTACAGTTATACTAGTCTACGACGTATCTGACGTGTCTAAACCTATTCTGATAAAGAATTTTAGTGTATCAGGGGTTTATTTAAGCTCAAGATTGAATGAGCCGTATCTATATATTATTTCAACTACTAACAGCTTTGTTAATAAGATGCCTGTTATTCCACTTATTAACTATATGCCTGTACCCGTTGATAAGATCTCTGTATTATCTAATGTGACCGGCTTTTACACCAATGTACTTGCCATCGATCTAAATACTTTCAACTATGATCTTAGTTCTTATCTAACAGATCCTGGAAGCAGAATATATATGTCTAATAAACATCTATATATAGTCTCCACACCTGTAAGAATATATCCATTAGCTGAACTCTTCAATAGACTATATCAAGTATATTTGAAATATATTCCACGAGAGACATTAGATAAACTATTTAGAGATCCCATAAAGTTCTACGAAGAAATCTCAAATCTGGATATAAACGTTGCACAGCTAAGCAAAGAATTAAGCAATGAGATCCCTAGAGAAATCACAGTAAGCGACTCAACTAAGGTTTATGTCTACGACGTAAATGGATTAAGTATCAAGCCAAGAAGCAGTTTCATAATAAATGGAAGTATTCTCGATCAATTCTCAATGGAGGAGTATAAAGAGAGATACTTCATAGTGGCGACTACACAAAACCTATATAAGCTGACTCTTACTGTGCAAAACATTACTATACCAAGAGAATACATACAAACGATAAAGGAGCCAATAACAATAATCAGAATTAACTGTAGTAATACTATTTGTGTCACAGCAGTCTACAGAGACTCTCAAGAGAGATCTGCTACAACTACACAGATCCCTGAGATCAAGATTAAAGAGTTTCCAGTGGTAGGAGTATTTCCTAGAATGTTTATGACATCAAATAATGTGTATATCATAGATATTGAAAGTAATAAAGTAGTAAGTGCTTTAACTGGTTTAGCGGAGAATGAGAGAATATACTCCGCTAGATTATTGTTAAATATCTTCTATCTAGTAACCTTCAGAACAATAGATCCTCTATACGCAATAGATATATCAAATCCTGAGAAGCCTAGAATACTTGGCTACTTAAAGATACCTGGTGTCAGCATATATCTACATCCACTGTATCAAGATAGATTACTTGGTGTAGGTTTAGAGGATAATTCAGTGAAAATTTCATTATTTGATATAAGTGATCCCGCTAATATAAAGGAGATCGCAGCATTAAAAATAACTAATCACCACCTACCTCTTCAATGGGATTATCACGCATTCACAATCTACAGATCTAAGCAGATATTTATTATTCCCGCCATGACATTCGGGAAAGGTGATTTCATAATAATAAACTATACTCGAGACACATTAGATGTAAAGGATATCATTAAAGTATCTGCACCACTAAGATCTGTTTACATAGGAGAAAAGATATATCTCATCTCAGCAACATCAATAAAGATTTATGACATCAATAAGGGGGTAGAGAAAGAGATCTCACTTGAATAATTTCTACTGATCATCGCATAAGAAAGGTTAAAAATAGTATGTTTTTTCTCACTAAGATATAGATGATACTTACTACGACAAGCAACACCAGCTTGATAGTCTCTCGCCAATCATACCAGTAGAAACTATTTATCTCTTCTCTGCTTATTAAACCCTCCTCGTAGAAATCAGCATATTCATCAAAAACTATGATCCCTACCGCAATACTTCTCGAGATATCACTGCTCTTAAGTCTATTTATTATTAATGACTCCTTTAAATCCTTGAGTACGTGTGGAGAGATCCTCCATATTAACTGAGGGTAAAGAGATGATCTAGATTTAAAACCGATCTTATTCATTACCCATGTAATCTCTACTGGATTAAGTAGCTGGAGGAATAGAAGTGTTGATATTGATATAGTAAACACTCTCACCAAGACATCTATTGTGGTGATTAGATCAGGTCTAAATATAAATGCGAGGATCACATACCATGCGCTGGGGATCATTGCTATTACAATCATGGATTTGAAATAGATATACTCTCTCTCCAATAACATGTATGCTAATAGGATTAGCAAACCCGCTACTTTATCAATCCAGAATTCGGCTCCTCTCGTAACCAGGTATACTATAGTAGCTACTAATAATAGATTTATTATGAGAGGTGTGTGTCTAGCACTATTATCATCACCTACAAATACTGAATAGAATATTTGCTCTAAAACAAATTCAAGTAACCTAATGAGTCTTCCGTATCCTCTTCTCAAATTAGTTGATTTCAATAATTTTATCGGCGACCACCTCTATGATGGGATCATGTGATGCGATAAGGAAACAGTAATTCTTTTCATTTGCTAATTCTCTCAGGATCTTTAGATACAAGTATTTACTGTAAGGATCTAGACCCACAGTTGGTTCATCAATAAAAATTATTTTCTTTCCTCTAGAGACAGCTGATGCCAAAGCTACTCTTCTTCTCTCACCACTACTCAGTCGCTTAATTGATAAAATAAATCGGTTCTCAGGAACACCTAATTTAGTCAAGAGATCTTGTGAGCCTCTTAATTCTTCATCAACCGTTGGTTCGGTGAAGAATAGTAGAGGGTTGTCTGGGATAAATATCAGATCTCTTTTAACCTCATCTAGAGATACTCCTCGGGATCTAATATCCACAGAATCACTGTATCTACCATCCAGTATTCTCTCAATCAAAATTTTCAGCAAAGTTGATTTACCAGATCCCGATGAACCCTTAAGTAAAATAATTTCACCATAGCATATCTCATCTTCAACATTATTTAGCAAATATTTTTTGGAGCCGGGGTATCTGAATCCTCTCACACTAAACTCTATACACTTATTTTGACCGCTTCTTACCTCTTTTCTCTTTAATAAGCGGATCTGATCATTGTAATACCAATATATTTTAGCGTAATTACTCTCATCGAATCTCTTTACCCCACCATTATCCAGGACATATATCTTACTGAGGTATTTAGACCATAGATCTATTCTATGATCAACTATTAATAAACTTATGTTTTCTTCTCTAGAGATTTCAGTAATGTATCTAGCGAATAATTCTGCATTGTATTTATCGAGATATGATGTTGGTTCATCTAATAACAATAATTTTTTATTAGATAACACCGCTATAACTAATAATAGTCTTTGTGTCTCACCAGCACTTAGTGTATATGTGCTTCTATTAATGAGATGAGACATACCAAATTTGTCAAGTAAGTTTATTATGGATCTAATCCCAGTACTCTTTGGCACAGTTGATATCTCTGACCACACATACGGGGAGGTGATGCCAAACCATGGTTCTTGAGGGAGATAGAATGAGTATTTGTTTATGACTTCTCTACTTAGATTAAAAATTCCTCGGATCTCTCCATTAAAGATCTTGGGTATCGCGCCTGATAATACTCTTAGAAGTGATGTCTTTCCTGAACCAGATAACCCGGTTAGTAGTACAGGTTCTCCTTCGAATAACTCTAGATTTACTGATTTAAGAATTTGAGTAGAGTCATAGGATAAGGATAGATCTGATATCTTTAGAAAAATTTTATTACTCATTTAAGAGCTCTCCTTAGGAAACTAATTACTGATAAAGCAATAGTTAATCCAAAGATCATTTGACCCATATTAACTGGAACCTCGGCAAAAGCTGCTTGGCTCGCGATCCCTTGTAGAGGATTTGATATAAAGTATTCGTAGAGAAGATATCCCATGACCATCTCTAATCCACCAATACTCATTGATAATGCTGCAGAGATATTTTCTGAGCCTCTTATAATTATTGTATAGATCATTATTGCCGCTACAGCTACACCAATTAGTATCCATATGTATGCAGAAAGATCAAATGATAACGTTAATAAAGTTGCTTGATACCCAAATAAATTTATTGGGACCGAGCTAAGCTCTACTGATCCTGTCCAGAGAATTATTCCAGTAAAGCTAATTAATGCACCAGCTAATACAGCCACGATAACTGATAATATCCTTAATTGAGTTATTCTTAATCTAGAGAAGTATCTTATTAAGTATGAGACAATGAATCCTTCTCCAAATTTAATAACTAACGTCCCTGGAGCAAATATCCCGTAGCCTGTTACAAGATCCGCTAAAGCAGATCCTACACCGGCAGCTACTCCAGCTATTAACGGTGTTGTTACGTATGCTATTGAGTATATAGCCACTTCACCTAAATTAAAGTAGCCTCTCGTCGCTGGTGTGTATATTTGCAAGATAATTGTTGCTATGAATACAAAAACAGTGTATACTGCTAGTCTAAAGACCGAGACCATTGTTTTTTCCAACTGCTAAAAAGGTGTGGTAGATGTATAAGATTTTTGTTCAATAGATCTTTCAAAAATTATCTCTTTAAAATCTCATAGGCAATATCATTCAAAACATATATTTTACGTGGTCTGCCACTTGACTCATCGTTAATTATCTCTGATCTTATGAAACCCTTTTTCTCAAGATCTTTGATATGATTATAGATTGCTCTTAAACTTATTTTAATACCATATTTCTTAGCTAATCTCTTCCAGATCCTGTAGACAGGGATATACTCCTCTTCTAATAATATCTCAAGAATCTTCTCTTTAGTGAAGCCTAGAGATACTCTATCTATTTTCGTTTCTTTAAGTAGCATCTTCATGACAGCAGGATCATTGATCATGCCGCCAGTAAAGACCAAAACAGTGTTTTCAGTTCCCATCACTCTAAGATCTGCTGAGAATAATCCCGCTACCAGTGAGGCATTAACTACATCAATTGCCAACCCCTCCTCACGGCTCATATACTGAATAGCTGATAAGACACCTCCTCTCGAGACACGAACAATTGCATGATTAGTATCACTTATTATCTCCTCAATGTATTTCCTGAGAAGCGATTTATCTCCTCTAATCTCATTTAGAACAGGATCAGGATCATCTGTTGTTACACCTATGATCTTCGTGGGTATCTTAAGCTTCTCAACTAACACAACTAGTGAAGCCATTAAGGCACCGTCTCCAAATGGAACCATTATCACATTCGGTGGTTTACCTAATTCATGGAGTATCTCAAATAATATTGTCTGAAAACCATTTGTTAAATAAGGATTGGTTTGGACAATTATGTATCTCTTCTTGTCGCCAGATGATTTTGAGGATGCTCTCTCAAGCAGTCCCTGAAAAGTTTCGTAGTCTTCAATCACTGTTGCTCTAGAAGCTACTAGTCTAACTCTGTATAACTTCGAGGGGATTATGTCACCAGGTAAGAAAGCAAAAACTTTCATTCTAGCTCTTCTAGCATAACTACTCATAGAAATGGCGAGGTCTCCTCGAGCAATTATTATAATACTTCTAGCACCTCTACTAGCTAATATTGAGGATAAATAAGCGGATCCTCTATCAATAAATAATGAGTTAGGATTCCTTGACTCATCCTTATAATACAAATTCTTAATCTTGTACTCACGATATAGTCTACTACTCTTTATTAATGGTGTAGATCCTTCGTAAAATGTAACTTTAGTTGATACATCAGTATACAAAAATCCTCTAGACCATCTCCATATACCTGGCTCATCCACTGGCTCAGGGATCTCATTTAAAACGGGGATTAGAGGACCTCCACATACGGGGCATCTGTCAATATAGTCTCGCCAAACTCTCTTCTCAACATATCCACACGATAAACAGATCATGCCTCTATCGACTTTTTCTAATAATGAGCTTATCTTCATTCTAAATATAGATTCCTCTTCCATGCTATAATATTTTTATTATGCTAGAAAAATATTTAGTGGAGACTATCTGAGTGGTGAAGAGTGAATGAGAATACGTGAGTCGCCTCATGATCTAATTGATCTTCTGCCGCCACTCGAGAAGAAGGCTTTTGATATAATAAGTAGCAAAACTAAAGAGGGTGGTGTGACACAAGTAGAATTATGGAAGCTTCTAGGGATCGATAGTAAAGAGGGTTCAAAAATTGTTTTAAGATTACTAAGAAGAGGGCTTATAGTTAGGAAAGAAGTTGATTATAATGGGAAGAAAGCATATATATTAACGCTACCTGGACACTTAATATCTCAAGAGGATCTTTCTTTAGAAGTAAATATAGATAGTGTGGCAGATCTGCCTTGTTTCAAGTGCCCGTATCTGAATACATGCGCTCTATCATCTGAGAACCTCTGGAGTAGATGTGATAAGCTAAGAGCTTATCTCGAGAAATTATAAATGCTGTGTTTATATTGACGACTTACACAGAGGATCTCTTCGAAAAAAATTCTTTATTCAAAGAACTTTTAGAATATATAGATTCTAGGAGAGAAATAATTGAGCAGAAGATACGCGAGGAATTGTCAGGATACGAGGATGAAGTAAAGGAAGTCGCCAAATATATTGTCCACGGAGGAAAGAGACTAAGAGGAGTTCTCACACTACTAATGGCTGAAGCCTTAGGAGGCTCAGTGGAAAAGAGCCTTAACGCCGCGATAGCTATAGAAATGGTTCACTCGGCATCTCTAGCTCTAGATGATATAATTGATGGAGATCTATTTAGAAGAGGTAAACCCTCTTCATGGGTTAAATACGGAATTTCTCACACAGTACTCGTATCAAATTTTCTCATACCTAAAGCTCAGCTACTAATCAAAATATATGGGTTCGAGGCTTTGATAAATGTTATATCAGCTTGGCTTCAGACTACTATTGGTGAGATCTTAGACGCATTCGGAGAGTCTATACCTCTCCCCTCTCAATATGAGAAGATTATAGATCTAAAGACAGGATCAGTATTTAAAATGGCTACCTACCTAGGATCTAAGTCAGCGAACGCAGATGAAGAAACTATTAAAGTAGCCTCAGAATACGGTAGATACCTGGGATTATTATATCAAATAGTTGATGATCTTACAGACGTACTGTCTGGAGATCCAAAAAAGCTAGAGAGTAAGAGCATCAAATTATATCTGGAGTGGCTAGGAGCTAGAGACATGAAAAATTTAGATGAGGTATTAGAAAAGAGCTCCGAGAAGATAATAGAGTACATTAATTTAACAATTAGTAAAGCTTCTCTATTACCAGAGTCTCAATTTAAAAAACTACTGGTTTTATTTCCGATCTTTGTGACCTACGCACTATTAAGAGAGATCGGTTCTCAAGGTCTCAGTTACTTTTACAATAAATTGTATCCTAAGATCCTGCCTATTATTCAGATAGTATAAGAAAGAAAATAGCCTTTATCAAACATATAGATCTAGTTCTAAATATTATTTATGTCTTTAGGAATTTCCACTGCAGATAATTAACAAAGATCTCAGGTCTCAAGTCCTCACCTAATGCTCTCCTAATTAATTCCTTAGGTGGATAAACAGATCCGTGTCTATGAATTTTCTCTCTTAACCACTCTCTAATAAATCCGAAATTCCTCTTTCTAATAGCTTCGGAAAGATCTATTTCTTGTTGCATCTTCTCTCTTATTTGAGCAGCTAGTAGTGTTCCTATGGTGTATGTGGGGAAATAGCCTATGGATCCCATGCTCCAGTGAATATCTTGTAAAACCCCCTCGCTAAAAGTCTTTGGTCTCACACCAAGGTATTTATCCATATAGTTATTCCATAACTCAGGAAGATCATCTACTTTAATCTCTCTATTAATTAATAACTTCTCCAACTCAAATCTTAGTGCTATGTGGAAATTATACGTGACCTCGTCAGCATCTACTCTTATGAGCCCTGGTCTAACTATATTGAAGTATCTATAGATCTCGTCAACATCATACTTCCCTCTAAGACCCAGGTTATCTGCTAATAAATCATATATGACTTCAGTAAATTCCCTACTTCTACCAATAATATTCTCCCAGAATCTCGATTGAGACTCATGAACTCCTAATGAGGCTCCGCCCGCTAGTGGTGTTGCTCTAAATCTCTCGTCTATCTGAAGATCATATAATGCATGTCCGAACTCGTGGATCACCGAGAATATTGTTCTCTTAAAGTCGTAGCCCTCGTATCTAGTGGTGATCCTTACATCTCTCATATCTAGACCTGATGTGAATGGATGTGCTGAAATATCTAATCTAAGTCTCCTGGGGTCTTGACCAAGGATTCTTAGTATCTCACTATTTATATACTTCATTTTCTCGATATCGTATTTGTACTCCTCTAGTGGGTGAGGCTTAGAGTAGTATCCCTCGGAAAGTATTTTATCAAGCACCTTCTTTAGACCAGGTATTAATACATCAATTACCCTTTGGAAATCATCTGTGGTGAGACCCTCCTCATATAAGTCTAGTAAAGCGTCATAAGGATTCTTATCATAGCCCAGGTAGTCAGCGATTTTAATATTTAGATCAACTATTTTCTCAAGATATGGTTTAAATGCGTTAAAGTCATTATTCTTCTTCGCGTTTCTCCAAACAACTGTTGCCTCGGATGTGACACGTGATAATTCTCCAACTATCTCTGGTGGAACTTTTATGAAGAATCTTAAGTCTCTCTTAAGAACTCTCACTACTCCTCTCTCGTACTCATTTAGATCCTCGATTCTCTCAGCTTTCTCTAGAGCCTTAATAAACTTCTCATCAGTCATTAATTTCTGCATCAATAGAGTAATTTCTTGGGTTGCGAGACTTCTGGCTAATGACCCTTCCTCAGGCATGTAAGTCTCGAGATCCCATCCCATAAGTTGTTGAGCATAGCCTAGAGCCCAAATAGGTCTATAGAGCTCGAGAAGTTCTTGTATCTCCTTATGAGGAAAAAGATCTTTTGGATACATCTACGAAATCTCACCTCAATATTTTTAAAATAATTCTGCAAATATTAAGTAGCCTCCTAATTAAAGTATAATTTAATTTTCTCCATATAATAGCAGGGGTATTTATTTGAGTCATGACTTAAGCGAAGAGATCTTATCAGCTAGAAAAGAGGCTGTTAAGAAAATGATTCATTTGTTAACAAGCTTTGATGTTAATTACATAGGTGTGGGAAGCGGATCAACAATTAAATTATTTATAGAGTATCTTCCTAAAGAAATCCTTATTAAGAAATGTTTTATTTCTAGTAGTTTTGATACGTCAATTAACTTAAGATCAAGAGGTGCTAGATGCGTGGAAACAGATCTACCACCTGAGAAAATTGATCTGTATATTGACAGCGCTGATGAAATAGATAAAGACGGTAATTTACTAAAAGGTGGTGGCGGAGCATTATTCAGAGAAAAAATTATAGCTTATTCATCAGAGAAAAGATTTATACTAGCTGACTACTCCAAATTAGTGAATTTTCTAGGATCCAAAGGGAAAATACCGATTGAGCTCCACCCATACTCACTTAATTATGTATCGAGAAGAATCAGAGACTTAGGAATGATTCTTGAGCTAAGGGTCTCAAGCGGAAAAGTTGGTCCTGTGATAAGTGATAATGGAAATATTATCGCTGATATTATTATCAATGAGCCTATTAAAGATCCTTTGAAGATGGATAGGGAAATAAAATCTATCGAAGGTGTTCTCGCCACAGGATTATTTCCATATATGGACTACGTGATTATCGTCGGAGAAAAATATGGTGAGGCGAGAGTGTATAAGGGCGAGGATCTTTTAAAGAGATTCTTGGCTAATCACTGAATTTATTCATATAATTTCTAAATACTTCATAGGAGTATCTCACGCACTTAATTATTCCATCTCTAGGAACTAATTCTCTACATCTATCAATACCGAATTCTATTGAGCCTTCCAATAAATCCTCTAGAGAATATGTTTTATTCGAGTGAAGATTATTATCAATTAAGCAGTATGGCCCTGCGTACTTGAATAATCTGGGGTGTATCTTCATTAGCTCTCTCCATAGAAGCCAAGCAACTAATCTTATTTCTTTCTGCGCATGTGTACACATTCTTAGTCCCAGGAAATGAAGTATTTCACGTGCGTTCATGGTTACTATGATCTTGCTTATTATTGCCTGCGGGAGAATGTAGCGAGCTTCTTCTCTAGATAAGCCTCTTCTCCTAAGCTCCCAATAATTCGCTACAGCTCTAGCGTATTCCGCAGCGATCTTTCTCTGATTATCATTATCCCAGTCAGGGTCTATGAAGAATACTTCTTTAACCACTGATAAAGCCTCTGTGTCTCCTCCAAGGATCTTCTCAGAAATCTTCTTCCAGTAATCAGGATCCTCTGGTTGAAGTAGTTTATCATTATATCTCTGTGATAACTGAGTATATGAAGCAATTCTGTGTCTAACAAGTTGATGAGTGCATACTCTTGAGCACTTAATCTCAAAAGTATACTGTGAGTGCTCCCAAGGAGATAAATGACCTCTTCTAAAAGTTTCTCTAATCCACTCCTCAACTTCTTCTTCACTCATTCTCTCATCAATTTCTTCTATATCTCTCGAAGAAAGTGATCTCTTTGAGGATATCGCTACTAATCTCTCTCCACCTGAGGTGTAGCTAATTATTCTTACAGAGGGTATCATCTCATATGAATACCTATACTTAATACAATATTAAAAGCTATCTACGGAGTAGAAGAAGAGATAAAAGACGAATGTTTACGGGAGAAAATTCTACTGCGTAGAAACTCAGATCTAGTGCTTAATACCGTATTTAGTGAGCCACTCACGATACTCTTTCTCTAAATCACCACTGAGAGTTCCCGAGAATCTATACCATTTACTCTTCGTCTTAGCCTCGGCAGGAGCCTGAGAGGATGGCCATATGCAATTTACGGGGCATACCTTAACACACTCAAAATCACTTTCGCACTTATCCCATATAAGTCTTGCTTTACCATTCTCATCTAATTCTAATGCATTGTGTGGGCAGACAGCCACGCACGCTCCACAACTTATACATGCATCTACATCAATAACGATTCTTTCACCACCCAAGAATATCACCGTAAATATAGTTATTATTAAAACTTATAAAAATTATGAAAAATAGTTAATGTATGATCTAAATGATATATAGGTAGAAACCTTATTCTTATACCTTATACCGAGAGTTTAAGTAAATTTAATATGAAGCGGCCGATCCCGACTTGTAGAGGCTGCGAGTCCTTGCGGACCTCACAGCCTCTACAACGCGGTTGGCTTAACTTCCGGGTTCGATATGAGTCCGGGTGTTGCCCAACCGCTATGGTCGGGTCGGCCATAAATATTTTTAGGTGAGAAGCTTTTAAGTTTTTGGTCTGCTTTCTATCCTTCTGAGATATTTTATTGCTTTATTGAGATTTCCTGTTAGTTTAAGAGGTATTATTGATACTGTCTCGCTATTTATCTTTCTTATTCTTATGATCCCTAAGAGGATCTTGTTTATATCTCTTGACACGATCCTTATGATTCCGTATCTCGTGGTTTTCTCATATCTTATTAACTTAATTGATGAGTCAATTAATCCGTGTAGCCCCAAGAAATCTCTCATGTATTTACTCAAGTAATCTGCTAATACAATGAAATCAGGTGATTCTCCGAGACTATATAATTTGAATACTAGATATCTCTTACGTGGTTTCTTGGGTTCTTTTTGTAGAATCAATATTTCTCACCAGATCAATTCTCCACTTCTCTAATACTCTATACCATGAGTAAGTTAATGAACCTCTTAAGTTAGTTATGTATCTCTCTATAACTCTAAATGCTCCAGGAGAAAATATTTCCTCAATGCTTCTGGCTCCTGATGACAAAACAACATCTATGCCTTCCGAAACAGCTCTTCTTATACAAGATGTTGCGTATCTCATGAATCTGGGGTAGTGCTTATCGTCTAAAATTGATCTTGCTAATATCTCTATAAAGACGTTTTTCCCGATCATAACTGATATCTGTTCTCTCGTGCAGAACTCTATGTTCTCCTCATCAAATATTATAGAGATCACAGCATTTATCTTGCCAGCTCTTCTAGCACTATCTTTGTCTCTGGGAGTAAAACCCACTAAGTATTCTTTAGATGGGTAGACACGATCTATGTCATCATATATCTTTCTCCTAATAATCACGAATTTGTCTCTATACTCACTCGGCACCTGATCAGGATCTATCAAGCCAATAACCCTGAACCGATTACTCATGAGAAAATCAAGGATCTCTTTATTCACGCTTAGGACCAGTAGATCAGCCCATCTCACTTATTTACTCACCATACTCCTCAGATAATTCTCTAAGTCTCTTACGGATCTAACATTACTTACACCAATTGATACATGAATAATATCATCATCAAATCCCAAAGAAATCTCGCCTAGAAATGCATCTTGTTTAGATAATCTAATAAACATTCTTCTACTTCTCTTATCGTATCGATCCTCAAGAGATAATAGGATCGTCTCAAACTCGGATTTTGATAATTTACTCATGATCCATTTAACTACACGCTCTGAGTCCTCACCAGAGATCTTTAGTCTATATATCCTAATAGGATCCTTATAGTAGCCTGTTGTATCCTCGTAGAATAGCTTGTTTTGGTAAATATTCCTTAGATCTGGATCTATGATGTTGATAAGAGCTTTCTCAACTTTCTCATAGCTTTCAGTAGCGTGCGCAATTGTTGAAATAATCACATCTCTAATTTTCACATTACTATTCACATAGAACCCTCTGATTTTATTAGTTATAGAGCAATAATTATTATTGATGATGACCGCTCGCCGTGTGAGTAAATGATCGGATGAACCTCCTCTGAGGATAAAGACCAGGACTTTACTTAGCTATTCATAAAACACCTTTTGACATTACTCTCGCAGCAACTACCAGAGGATGCCAAACAGGTGCTGTAGCAGGCATATATCCTAGATCTGAGAAGAATAACTCCTCTATACTCATTCCTCTCTCTATAACAATCGCCATAATGTCTATATAAGATGCTACCACAGGATCTCTCCCGATAGCTTGTGCACCAAGAATCCTGCCACTACCTGACTCAACAAGGATCTTTATATTAGCCTCAGCTCCACCAGGGTAGTAGTGAGCTTTTGTTCTTACCTTAATAACTCTACTCTCAACCTTGATATTATTCTCCGAGGCTTCTCTCTCGCTGATACCTGTTCTAGCTATATATAGATCAAAGAATTTAGTTACTGCTGTACCTACAACACCGGGGAATCTGAGAAATCTGCCCTTGACAGCGTTTGCCCCAGCCACGAGACCTTCTTTATTTGCTGTAGGTGCTAATGGGATCCAAACTTTCTTTTTAAGTATCTTATGATATTTCTCGACAAGGTCGCCTGCCGCATAAATATCTGGTATATTTGTCTCCATATATTCATTAACCTCTACAGCCCCCGCAACACCTAGTTTTAGACCTATTTTCTTAGCCAACAAGTTATTCGGTTTAACACCTGTGGCTAGGATCACACCATCAACAGCGTATTCTCCCTTTTCAGTTATTAGCTTCTCAACACGTTCTCTCCCAATAATCTCTCTCAACCCCTCTGAAAGATGTAGCTCTATACCCTTGCTCCTCATATATTCTGCCACAATAGATGCCATATCCTTATCTAGTGATGTTGGGAGAAGCTGATCCGTTAACTCAAACAATAGAACTTTTTTACCTATCTGGTGAAGAGCCTCCGCTAACTCAATCCCTATATACCCTCCACCGACCACCGCTACAACACGCATACCCTCAATCTTCTTCCTTAAATAATCTGCCTCTGCGGGGTGATGAATAGTTAACACACCATCGAGATCTGTTCCGGGAACAGGTGGTTTAGAGGGTTCTGCTCCCGTTGCTAATATCAGCCGATCCCATGTAATTTTTTCCCTCGATCCGTTCTTGAGGATCTCAATAGATCTTTTGTCAACATCTATGTCAATAACCTCACTATTCAAATACACCTTAATACCTCTCTCTTTCTCAAATTGCTCAGCTGTGTAAGTAATAAGATCATTTCTTTCTTTAACTAAATTCTCAATATAATAAGGTATTCCACACGGTGCATGAGTGATCATGTCGCTTTTCTCCACCAAAATTACTTCACTTGAAGGATCAAGTCTCTTCGCTCTAGATGCCGCTGATGCGCCAGCGGCTCCTCCACCCACAACAACAATCTTTTTCATAGAATACACCCAGAGTAATTATCCACAAAATAATTTTAAGAGTACTTCGGATCTATTCATTATAAATTAAGTAGTTTATCACGCAAGAAGTTATTAATTACGAAAAATAAAACCTATTATCATTATCATATGGGTCTCAGGTATGGTAGAGAGGGTCTTTTACTAAGTAAATGAGGCATTCCAAGATCTGCCTTAGGATAATCTCCTTGGAGCTTGTTGAGAAGTTCTATGAATTCTTCAATCATGTATGTTCTTTGAACACCTGATTCTCTATCTCTTACATTAATAGTATTTGTAGCTACTTCTCTATCACCTACGACAATAACGAAATAAACCCACTCAATCCCAGCATCTCTGATTTTCTTAGCTAGACTCTCATCACGATCATCAACATCAACTCTGAAGCCTAATCTAGAGATTTTTTCATAGATCTTTAGTGCGTAATCAAGATGAGTCTTTGAAACAGGTATTATCCTAATCTGTATAGGTGAGATCCAGAATGGAAGAGTCGGTGTTAAACCTGCAGCTTCTCTCTGTGCTGCTGTGTCAAAGAGCATGTATATGTATCTCTCGAGACTACCAATAATAGCTGTGTGGATAATTACTGGGTATCTCTCCACATTATTTTCATCAACATATTTTATACCGAATCTTTTCGCGTTACCAATATCAATTTGGAATGTTGCTATCTCTCTCGGTTTACCCGCACTATCGATAATATTATACTCAATATTAATAACCCAATAATATATTCCGTCGGGGACAACAGTTATTAGTGCTGGTCTTCCATCTCTTCTAATAAGCTCCTTCAGATACTCTCTCTCCTTCTCGAGGAATTCTCTAGTTACGTTTATTATTGCTACATAGTCTCTACCTAGCTTCTTTGCCTCCTCAAAGATCTTGTCTCTGATCATGAGACTTATCTTCTTTGCCTCCTCAACATCTCGAGTTAATATATGGAGATCGGGCATATAGAATCTTCTTAATCTGAAACCTAATATAAGTTCTCCTCTCTGCTCATATCTGTAGCTATCAGCTACCTCAAACATTCCCAATGGAAGATCTTTGTAGCTAATGATCCAATCCTTCAATATGGCGAATTGTTGGTGGCAGGCAGCGTATCTCATTACTAGTGATGTATTCTCCATAGAGACCTCATATAATCTATCGCCGAATAAATCAGCGTGTTCCTTGACTGCTTGAACCCTTAGATCAAACATATTCGTTCCCTTAACTCTGAAAACAGGTATATTAAGTGATTTAACTACGCTCCAAGCGTATTGTGAAGCAACCTCTAAGATAGTTGCTGCATGAGGCTCATACCTCATATGCCCATGATCAGAGAAGGGCTCCCACTCAAATCCAAATTTCTCCATGTACTCAGCTGCACGAGGTCTAGTCTTCTCTAATTCTTTCTTGAAGACCTCTTTCTCTACTAGGGCTTTGAGCATGGGGTCTTTATAGTCATAGGTATATGGATCATATAAGTTTCCATCTAGATCCATTATGTAGTAAGTTTTTGTTATCTGCGGTCTCTTAGTTTCCAAGGGTCTTATAGTTCTTGAGAGCTCAGCTAGTGGATGCCCATAGTTAACTAAGTTAAATTCTTTATACCATCCAAATGGTGCTCTATAAACCTCTACACCTGAGTTAGAGAGTGCCGCATGAAGATCCCTTAGGATTTTAATTGCGACTTGTGGAGATGCTAATTCAGGTGATAAATGAGCATATGGGTAAATTAATACTTTAGAGACTTTAACGATCTCTGCATGAGATCTTATTTCTTGCGCTGCTCTCTCTACTACACTAGGATCTTTATCATCTTCTTTCTCTATTGTCGTGAAAATAACTAGTATATTGTTAAATTTTCCCTCTAGTGGAACATCTTTTTCATATATATCGGTAGCGGGTTCTCTAGCTCTGTAACTAAATTCTGCTGCATGTATCATTAGTAATCTCATTGTGATTAACCTATTTGGATTTAGAATTATCAAAATATAACCTTTAATCTAGCCATTAATAACGGAAAATATTTAAGAAGCTTATGTAATCATTCCTCCTTTTTCCATGGTTACAATTCAATTTATCTTTAATCTTGATCATGTAAAATATATAATCTCAATGACACATTATAGTAGTAGGTGCCTAGATAATGAATAGAAGATTAAGAGATCTTGGCGCAGGAAACAAGGTGCCGAATTACGTGTATGTTGTTATAGAGACCCCCTTAAATTCTCGAGTTAAATACAAGTATGACGAGGACCTGGATCTAATAATTGTTGATAAGGTTCTGGGGGACGGGTTAACTTACCCATTTAATCAAGGTTTTATACCTGGCACAAAAGATGAGAGTGGAGAACCTCTAGAGGCAATTGTTTTATCAAATGAGATATTTCTACCTGGTGTATTAGTAGAGAGTAAACCAATTGGAACACTAGAGATTATATATGAAGATTCCTCGAGCATAGAGATAGTTGCTGTACCCCACGAGAGGATCAACCCACTCTATGGGAGTATCAGAGATATAAGTGATCTTCCTAAAGAATTCATGGAGAAGATAGAGAGTTTCTTTACTAATTATCGTATTTATGGAGTTGATAAATGGATTTCTCTAAGACGCATAGGGAGAGCTCAAGAGGCTAGAGAAAAGATTCTTGAGGCTATAAAGAGATACAGTATCAAAGAGAAACACTGAGTTAATCATAGATCTTATAAAGATCTATTTTCTTAAAAAACTTATTAGCTTACTGAGCCTGTAAATCAAGAGTGTTTAGGTTGAGAAAATCCATTGATATAATAGATTTTAAAGAGGTCGCTGAAGAAGCTTGTATAGATGAATTTGTTGATTACAGGATCTATGAGGAGCTATCCCGCTCAAGAATCATCAGAAATGAGAATATGAAGAAGAAACTTATTGAAATGGCTGAGGAGGAGATGAGACACTATGAATTTTGGAAAAGATATAGTGAGAAATGCAAAGTCAACGAATTTAAGCTGGGGCTAAAAATATTTTTGGTAAAGATCCTAGTTTTACTCATGGGCATTACCTTCACTATTAAATGGCTTGAGAGACACGAGAAAGACGTAATTGAGACCTACATTAGAGCTCGTGAAAATATATCTGATAAAGATCTCGGTGAATACGATCTAATGATACAAGACGAGAAAGAGCATGAGAATTTTCTAATCAATAGCTTAGATGAGGGAAGAATCAAGTATCTAAGCTTCACGGTCCTAGGTTTATCTGATGCACTAATAGAGATCGCAGGTATTCACGCGGGGACCCTCGGAGTCTACTCAGACACGATCAAAGCTGGTTTAGCAGGTTTAGTAGCTGGCGTAGCAGCCTCAATAGCTATGGCCTCGGCTGCATACGCACAATCTAAGCAATTAAGCAGTTCTTTAAGACCTGGTCTGGCTGCTATGTACACCGGGATAGCTTATCTATTAACAGCTGTGCTTCTAGCGCTACCTTATTTCTTGATCCACGAGATATTTCTCGCATTAGCTATCTCTCTAATACTCTCCATAGGTGTTTTAGCATACATATCTCTCTACTCAATGATTCTGATGGAGAGAAGTTTCCTGAGAGAACTTACAGAGACCACACTGATCATCTTTGGCGCAACAATAGTCTTATATCTCTTCGGTGAATTCGTTAATAGAGCACTGGGTCTGCATGTGTAGAGAAACAAAGATTATTATTGATCAGTGAGTTCTTAAGTGTTATAAGGAGTTTTTCTTAATGATTGTAGGAGTTGAGGATGGTAAGAATCAATGTTTATATAACCAGTTATCAAAATGAGGTAATTGAGGAGGTGGAGAGTAAATTATCTCAGTTAGGGAAAATACTTAAGAAGAGTAGAAGTTCTGTAGTTCCTCAATTCTACTTCTATAGACTAGAGACCAATGATAAAGAATCTATAGAGAAACTACTTAAAGAATACGAGGAGAAAGACTTGATCTCTTGGTTTAAAGTTGAGGTGACACTAGGTGAGTGAGGGAGAACCTCTAACAATTGGGCTAGGATCACTTTATTCCCCTCATAAAGTAGAGGAATGGGTCAAGAGCTTCTGGGAGAGAGAAAGAATCTACGATAAAGTAAAAGAATTGAGTAGGAGGAGAGATAAGAAATATGTTTTTATAGATGGCCCCCCGTATCCAAGTTCAGCGTCTATTCATCCAGGGACTGCGTGGAATAAGATTATAAAAGACTCCTACCTCAGGTACTGGAGACTACAAGGCTACAATGTTTATGATACCCCGGGCTACGATATGCATGGTTTACCTATTGAGTACCAGGTTGAGAAGAGTTTTGGTATATCAAATAAGAAAGAGATTGTGGAGAGAATAGGTATTGAGAATTTTGTGAATAGATGCAGAGAATTCGTCACGAAGAATGCTGAGAGTATGACTAAGATCTTCAAGGATCTTGGTGTATTCATGGATTGGGAGAAGCCTTACATGACTATAACTGATGAGTATATTGAGGAGGCGTGGAAACTTATTAAAAGAGCTGATGAGAGAGGTCTTCTAGACAGAGAGTTAAGAGTTGTTCACTGGTGTCCTAGATGTGAGACTGTTTTAACAGATTACGAGGTCTCTCAAGAATACAAGGATCTTGAGGATCCTTCTATATACGTTAAGTTTCCACTAGTTGATAGAGAGAAAGAGTATCTCATTATATGGACCACAACCCCATGGACACTTCCAGCAAATACCTTCGTTATGGCTAATAGCTCTGCTTACTATGTGAGAGTTAAGGTGGGAGACGAGACATACATTATTGCTGAGAATCTCTATAAGAGAGTTCTTGAGAAAGCTAGGATCAAGGACTACAAAGTGGTGGAGAGGATCTTAGGCAAGGATCTTAAGGATCTCAGATACACTCATCCACTAAAGGATCTTGTGAAGATCCAAGAGAAGTTAGAGCCGTATCATAGAGTTATACTAGCTGATGAATATGTGAGTCTAGAAGAGGGAACAGGATTAGTCCACGCCGCACCAGGGCACGGCGCTGAGGATTTCGAGGTTGCTAAGAGGCATAATATACCTGTTTACTCACTTGTTGAGGATGATGGTAGATTCAGTGAGTTAGCTGGTAAATACGCTGGTAAAAACGCTAGGGAGGCTAATAAAGAGATTATTGAGGATCTTCGTAGACTAGGTTATCTTCTACACGAGGAGAGAATAATTCATAGATACCCACTTTGCTGGAGATGCAAAACCCCACTACTTCTGAGAGCAACTTATCAATGGGTTATTAAAGTCTCGAAACTCCGAGACAAAATGTTTGAGGAGACAAATAAGATTAGGTGGATACCTCGATGGGCTCTTGATAGAACAATTTCATTGATAGAGAACCTTCAGGATTGGGTTATTTCTAGACAGAGGTTCTGGGGAACTCCTCTCCCAATATGGATCTGTGAGAACTGTGGGTATAGAATTGTTGTTGGTAGCCGAGACGAGTTGATTAAGTACAACGCAAACAAGATTCCGAAGGAGCTTCATAGACCATGGATAGATGAGGTAGTTCTTAAATGCCCAAGATGTGGTGGTGTCGCGAGAAGAGTTCCTGATGTAGCTGATGTGTGGTTGGATTCTGGAGTGGCATTTTATGCATCGCTAGGAAAAGAAGGTCTCGAGATCTTTGAGAAAGAAATTGGTGAGGTCGATATGATTGTTGAGGGACATGATCAGACTAGAGGGTGGTTCTTCAGCACAATAAGATCAGGTATTATACTACTCGATAGAAAACCTGTGAAAACAATAGTATCTCACGGCTTTATGCTTGATGAGAAAGGTAGAGAGATGCATAAATCTTTAGGAAACTTCATTGAGGTGCCGGTAATCATAGAGAAAATTGGTAGAGACCCCTTCAGATTATTCTTACTCTCAAACACTATCTGGGAAGATGTCAAATTCAGTATTGATAAAGCGCGAGAAACCTTACGAGATCTCAATATAGTGTGGAATGTATTTGCTTTTGCTAAAACCTATATGGAGATCGATAAATTCATATTTAGAGAAGAGAATCTATGGAGACTTTATGAGAACAAAGTATTTAGAGAAGAGGATCTGTGGCTATTCTCAAGACTCTATGAATTGATTTCCGAAGTCACAGAGGCAATGAATAACTATAGAGTTCATGAAGCCACTAATAAACTAATAGAGTTCATTGTAGAGGATCTCTCCAGGTGGTATCTTAGGATCATAAGAAGAAGAGTCTGGGTTGAGGAAGCCAGCTTAGATAAAGAAGCAGTGTACACAGCTCTATTTTACGCATTAAAGAATTGGTTAATTATGTCGTCTATTGTGATCCCGCATTTATCAGAGTATCTTTATCAATTCTTTGTTAAGAGATTCGATGAGAATACCAAAGAAAGTGTTAATATGGAGAATTGGCCTAGCAAAGATCTGCTTGAGAAGATCTATAATAAAGAGCTTGTCGAGGCCTTTAAAGTGGCTAGAGAACTTCACGAGATGATCTCTACTGCTAGAATGAGAGCAGGGCTCAAGTTAAGAAAACCTGTCCAGAAATGCTATGTGTTCCTAAGAGATGAGAGCCACGTTAAGTATGTTGATAGAGTTAGAAGAGTTTTGATGGAGTTAGTTAATTGTAGGGATATTGAGGTTCAAACAGATCTATCATTAGTTCAGAGATACATAGATATTTCTCTTGAACCAGACCTGGGATTAATTGGTAAAGAATTTAAGAGAGACACTCCAAAGATCCTTGAGTATATCAAGGAGAGATCTACAGATCTACTACGAGACTTCTTAACCAAGAAAGAGATTGAGATATCAATAGATGATAAGAAATTCGTGTTGAAGAGAGATCACGTCAGGATCATCGAGAAACCTAAAGAGATTTACTCATACTCGTCAGGAGACCTGGGCTACGTAGTTATTGATACGAGGATCCCTGAAGAAATGATTCTTGAGAGCTTAGCTAGAGAAGTTATTAGAAGAATACAAGTTATGAGAAAAGAACTTAGACTAGGGCTACTAGATCAAATAACTACGTATATACACACTCGAGGAGAAGAGTTTATTAAAGCTATTGAGACATTGAGAGATTATATAGCTAGTGAGACTAGAAGCATAGAGATAAGATTGGTTAGCGACCCAAGCGAGGTTAGAGGAGAATTAGTTAGAGAATGGGATATTGAAGATGAGAAAGTGATTATTGGTGTATCTAGAAGTTAGCATCTTGCTAGGGCATGGGGACAGCTGTTATACCTAGTCTCTTCTTTATTTCTTTAGCGAATCTTCTCCCTATCTCACCACTTCTATACGCGTCTATAATAACGGTTTTTGGTTTACTCATCTCTATGTAGTCTATTAATTCGTGGAAATCGGCGTGGTCACTAAAGGAAAAGATGTATGTTCTATCATCAATTGATTTATATAATGCATCGAATAACCATCCTGTTAAGTACAGATTCTGGTGCTTGAGCTCTGATCTTTGATTTATTCTCTGGATCATTTTAATTCTCGGGCTCTCAACAGGGTGTGTGAAATATATGAACCATCCATCTCTCATAATCTCAAGAGCCTCTCTACTATTCTCGTGAAATAGATCTGTTATTCTTAGACCATAACTCTCAGCGACCTTAGATAATTTATACACCTTGTCAGGCGCGATAAAAGGTGCTATAACACCTCTTCTTCTTAATAGATCCATTACCTCTTGCTGTTTACCGTAGTAAGCATAGATGTATACAGGTCCTCTGGATAAGAGTTGGTTAACAAGATCAGCTAGCACCTCCTCCGCCAAGTCTTTGAAACTTCTCACATAGCTAGGGTCTCCGTAGGTGGCTTCTGAAACTAGTATATCTGGCTCCGCATAGATCTCTGTTCCTCGACCAGGATCTTTGAAATCGCCTGTGTAAATAATTACTGAGCCATCACTAGAGACATACTTCAGTTGAGCTGAGCCTAGAATGTGTCTTGCTCTGAGTATCTCAATATAATCTTCACCTAAGCTAAGCCTATCTCCATACTCGAGAGCGACTCTAGCGTGCTTCGGAACAAATATATCTAGTGCCTCAAGCAGATCAAATGTTGCTTTATGTGCAATAAATCTTCTCATATATTTTATTGATGTATATATATCGTTTAAGTGATCTGTGTGAGCATGAGAAATAAATCTTGTATCAACATTGTAGTGCCCATCTGCTACTAGCCTATCTTTGATTATTATACCGCCTCTAGCATCTATCCTTACTGAATAATCACCAAGCAATTTTAATCGGCTAAGTAACTTTATTGGTGACTACTTTTATTATTAGAACTGATGATGAGAAGCAATCAGAGAGATTAGTGATCGTGAAGAGCCGAACTGACCATAACCAAATCTTTATACCACTTATGGGTGAGGCTGGAATTAGTGTATTAATTCAAGTGGTTTCCTAGCTGTCTCAACACCTCTCAGATACCATATCATAGATGCTACGAAACCTACTAACCAAAGAATTATTGTTGTATAGAGATACTGAGTAGCTGTGATCATAGCCTCTAGCAATATAATTAGTGTATTAATGATCCATGCTAAACCCGTGTTTAAACCAACCACAGAAGCTCTTACACCCGTTGGGAATAATTCACTTTCTAAACTACTTAAAGAGGCCCAAGCCCACTCAGCAAAGATCATGTTTATTAATATTATAAATAAAAAGATTCTTAGATCACCCACGTAAATATAAGTGTAAGCGATAACTGAAGCAGTTAATAATCCTCCTAAGTAAGAAAATGATGTAGATAATCTTCTGCTCTTATCTATTAAAGGAATCATTATAAATGCGCCAATAGATGCTCCTAAGTTAGAAATGAATATTACGGTTGGTGCTGCCTCAGATCCATAAATAAAATCTCTTGAATAAGGCATGTAGTAAGCAATCATATTATAGGTTAATAATTGCGTAAATGTTAATATCACGAGAGTCAGAAACCTAAATAAATATTTTCTGGAGGAGAATATTTGTTTAAGACCTAGATAATGCTCTTCCAACACCCCACCTAGTTTCTCAAGATCCTTTATTTCTAAGCCTGTGAATCTCTTAATAATCTCCTTAGCTTCCTCAAAGCGTCCTCTCTCAATTAACCATCTAGGCGACTCAGGTATGTGTAGTCTCGCGAAAGCCACTACTAGAGCAAGTGCTATAGCTGTTATAAGTAAAGATCTCAGCTGTGTATTTATATCTGAGTATATCTCCATGTACAATAGTGCTAATCCAGCTATGAATGCTGCCCCTATATTCCAGAAATTAGCTGCCAACATAATACTCTTTCCCCTATGTCTAGCAGGAATAAGCTCCGCTAAGGCTGCGTATGCGGCACCAACCTCGCCACCAACACCTAAGTTTATTAATGATGTTGTTACCGTGATCTGTATGAAATCACTGTGTAGAAATAGAAACAATATTGTTCCTACAAGATAAATGAGTAGAGAGGTTATCAACAACACCCTTCTACCAAATAAGTCAGCCAATCTCCCTAAGAAAACAGCACCGATCATAAAAAACAGTGAATTAGTCGCTAATACGTATAGTGCTGTATCAGGTGCAACAATATAGAGAGTCGCTGGAACAACAGAGAATAATACCCCCTCTAAAAGAAAGCTAGCCGACACTATCCAAAACAATCTCCAATGATTAATATTCCAAGAAGCCTCATCAAGAGATCTTTGAACAACCTCTCTAATAACCATTTGATCACCATTTGATTAAAACTATAGAATACTTATAAAAATCTTATAGGTTACTTATTTGTTTCGTATATCAATTAAATATTATATTAAAATCATCGAAATTAAATGCTGATTTCTAAATGAGCTCAGAAGACTCTTTTAAATCTTTTGGATGAGATACCCATATCTATCTTATGAAATTCTAAAATTCTTAAGAAAATAGAGTATTCTGGTGATGATTATAGTTTTTTCTAGAAATATAAGTCAGTATAAAAAACTTTCACTGACATTAATATTTATTTTGTTGAGTCTCTCTTCAATTATGATCTTCGCCTCATCAAGTTATGAGTTTTACTACGATCACTATTATTTGATTACTTACAAGTATCCCTCGGTACTAGATGTTATTATTCCATCTAATATACAGAGACCATCTATTGGTTTTGTTGATTCTTCCAGAAAAATAATTAATGCATATGTGATCCTCTCTATATATACGTGGTTGCCTAACGGATCATTTATTTGTCTAGGTAGATGTTTTTATAGTGGTTCTAGAGAAGTCTTTTTAGATAGAGATATATTCGATGTATATGCTAGATCATGGATTGAGTGGGCTCATAAATACAATAATGATCCCAGGGGATTTAAATCATCAATAGTGATTATAGCAACAATACATACACCGAGTGGAGTGTATCTAGAGGCAAGATCGATACCCATCGATCATAATAAGATCATTGCGGGAGCGATCCCGAGAATAGAGATACCAATAGATCTAAGTAGAGAACCAGATATAAAACCTCATAGCAGAAAATCATTAGAATTAGCAGATAGTGTAGCTAATAACAGCAATGTAGTAGAGAGAGCCGATATAATAACAACACCGCCAGCATATATATTGAGAGAATGCGAATCCTACTACGGAGGATGTTATGTATGGTTATTAACGAATTATTACTACATCGATAATGATAAGATAGCTTATGTAAGTGCATTATGGTATCCACGAGACTGCAGTATGCTTAATATAATATATTTACGGTACCACATTAGAAAAACTACTTCAAATAGCATAGATGTCTATTTTGGAGCTAAATTCGCTAAGCATAAAGGAGGGGAGTTAGGATTTGATTTCAGTGTTTTTGGCAAATCTTTTGAGTTTAACACACAATACATAGCTTCAAGTCCTGATGGCATTAATCCTGGATCTGTACATAAAACCTATTGGTGTACTGATCTCGTGTCAGGCGTTGCTGCAATAGGTTTTAGGGCTGAGAGTATACTTGCTAGATACTATCTTCGCTACTACGCGATGAATGGCTCCGTAATAGAGTATCCTTATAACATATCTTACTTAACCCTTTCTAGACCTAAGATAGTGAATAACTTGATCCAGCCGTGGTACTCGGATCCTATTACAGATTCACAAGATCTCTTAGAGATATATAAGCTATTTTATCAATATGAGAAACCCTCATATAAATATTCACAGGGAGAGATCTCGGTAGATATCCTTGAGTATAGTTCTGACTATATTACTCATATATCTGTTGATTGGTCAGTTGTGTCAATTGGTTTGATGAAGACAGCAAAGAAACTTCTATCAAGACTCGTTAGTGGCTTCACATTTATGCTGGGTCCAACAGTGGGATATAGCACCAAAATTATTGTTATAGTTTATGCTGAGGTATATATTATTTTGACTAGTCAGTATGAAAATTACAATATAGAAGGAGTTTATTATTATTCTAAACTGTATGCCGTAAATATTTTATCACCAACACAGTACTATAATCTGAGATCTATGTTCTTATTAGCGTCTTTTCCAGGCGGTAGTGATCGTGTATTCTAATTTGAATATCTTTGATTTTTGTAAGAGCTTATATTTTCATTAGATCGTTCTATGTATTGATATTAAAAGTAACTTATTTGTATCTTTTTTATATGTGCCATTTTTCTAGTTTGTATGATGAGTCCCAGAATAAGTATTCGTATTTTAGTGATCTCAGGAATACTTCTTCTAGATCCTCTAATTTTTTGTTTGATGAGTCTATTGTGTTTAGTAATATTTGTAGTAGCTGTTTATATGCTTCTGAGTAATATGTTGATGCCCATTTTCTGTAGATCTCTACTTTGTTTCTTGGGAGTTTATCTCTGTGTCTTTCTGCTATATCTAGGTAAGTCCACATACATGGAAGTGTTGCTACAAGTCCTGTCCAGTAGTCGTATTCGTATGCTACAGCGATCATATGATTCATGTAGGCTATATTGACGGGGTTGGGCTCCGTCTTGATCACGTCTTCTAGTTTTAGTCCTAACTCACCTAGGATCCTTTTATAATTCTCCATCTCACCTGTCACAGTCCCGTAGGCTAGTTCTAGAGCTATTCTCGCTTTCTCTAGATCAGGTGCTTTCCCAGCTATTATACTATATGTTTTTGTTAATGCTCTTAGATAGTTATAGTCTTGTTTTATGTAGTAAATAAATTTCTCCAGAGGTAGTGTTCCTTCGTAGAGCTCGATCACAAATGGATGATCAATGGTTTTTATCCATAGATCAATGTATTTATCTCTTAAGGCTCTGGTTAGCACATGAAACACCTCATCCTCTATATACTCTGCTCACAGCCGTTGATGCTACAGCACCATAGATCCCTCCACTAACTATAGAGGCTATGTACCATAGAAGCATTACTTGTGGCGAAGCTATCTCCGCGAATAATAAGGCATCTAGTGAAACAGCTGGTATACCAGCTAATGCACCTGCTAAAGAGGCTGTTAACACATCAAACCTCCTGTATCTGAAAACTGCGTAGCCAATCTCCGAGGCTAATCCCTGAGCAACTCCATATATAAGATTTGTTACTCCGCCAATCGTGGGTATAACTGTCTCTACGAGAGCTCCCAAAGTCTCTCCTAGGAATGCTGAACCAGGTTTTTTAATGAGTGTAGCCGCGAGCGGAGCCCCAATAAACCATAGCCCATAACTCAGTAATCTAGCAACTATAGGACCTCCCAAGACTTTTCCGAATTCATATACGAACCATGTGGCATAGAATATTACGCCAGCAACAACTGCGACTACTGCGAGCATTGCGTAATCAATTGCTGTATATCTATAAGAGATCTTTTTAGTAGAACTCTTACTCATTTGAGCCGCCGTGTAATAAACTTTACACATATTTATAAATAACCTATAGGAAACCTATAGCTCCCTTATAAGAACATTTGAGAGATTAATCACAGAGAGTATAGCAATGATAAAATCCATGATAATAGAAGCAGGTTATTCACAGAACAATGTTATCTTAAGAAATATTCGTGTTGATGTGAGTAGCGGAGAGGTAGTAATGATCATTGGAGACTCTGGTAGTGGAAAAACTACTTATCTTCTAGCAGTGACTGGTGTTCTCAGCAATCTCTTGAATGGATATGTGAGTGGTGAAGTGAGAATCGATGAAATAAATCCCTTGGATCCCTACGAATATAGATTTACGCCATATAGAGTAGGCGTAGTTCTTCAAGACCCCGAGAAGCAGATATCTATGCCTACACCATGGGACGAGATCTCTTTTGTGCTTGAGAACCTGGGATACTCATACGAAGAAATCAATAAGAGAACTAGAGATGCTCTTGAAAGAATTGGTCTCTTGGATAAAGCTTTTCATGATATCGAATATTTATCTGGTGGTGAGAAGAGAAGAGTTGTATTCGCTTCTTCAGTGATTCATGACCCCAATAATATCCTATTAGATGAGCCCTCAGCATCTATTGATCCTTGGGGAGTAAGGGATATTAGGAGATTCGTGAAGGAGAATAAGAAGAGAGGTAAAACAATAGTAATTGTTGAGCATAAACCATATTACTTTATGAAGTATGTTGATAAATTCCTGATATTGAGAAATGGTGAGATCAAAGGAGTATTTACTAGAGAAGATCTATATTCCAAGGATCTTTTCAAAAAATCTTTTCTAGAGGATATTAAAGACAAAATCTCCTCCAGAGATCCTAGAGATAGACACAGGAATAATGGTGCAAAGATTTTAGAGACAAAGGATCTATGTATTGGATACGGTGAAAATATTCTTGTCGAGAACATAGATCTTGAGTTGCGTGAGAGAGAAGTTATTGCGTTAGTTGGTCCAAATGGTTCTGGGAAAACAACTTTATTGAAAACTCTAATAGGTTGGAATAAACCATTATCAGGACAAATATTTATTTCGGGTCAAGAGCTGTCTCCTAAGGGTAGAAGAATTCACAGAGATATTTTTTATGTTCCTCAGCAACCTGATTACTTGTTTATTAGATCCACGGTAAAGGCTGAGTTAAGAGATTCAATGAGACTCTCTTCAGAATCATATGATTTCAAGAGAATATTTCCTTGGTATGATATAGTCGCGCACCAAAGTCCTTATAAACTTAGTCATGGTCAGAGGAGATGGCTTGCTGTTCTCATAGGTCTCTTTAGCGGTAGAAAAGTATTACTGCTTGATGAACCGACAGCTGGTCTCGATGAGAAACTATATAATGAATTGATTCTATTGATTAAAGAGTTTGTCTCGAGATATAATAGATCTGTGATTATCTCTACACATGATATTCGCGTAGTAATTGATTTAGCTGATAGAGTATACTATCTTGATAAGAGTAGAAGAATACTTCGTGAGATCTCACATGAGGAGATAATCTCGTTATACGGTGAATTAATTGATGAAGGAGATTAGATTTTCTTCAACGATACTCTTGATATATGCTATAGTAATCTCTCTTCTAGCCTTTATTCTGAGAGATCCTGTTAAGATGTTTATTCCATTCATAATTAATTTTGTGACTGGCGCTGTTCTGGGGTTCAGGAGGTATAGACTGATAATAATTCTTTTTCTACTAGGTTTCATAGGATTATTTCTTAACTCATTGATGGTATCTAATACAGGTGAACCTATTCTCTCGATAGGATCATTTATTATTAGAGAAAATGCTCTTAGAGCTTCTTTAGATATCTTCATGAGATTAGGTATGATCGCTGGTGGAACAATGATCTTTGTCTCTTTAACAGATCCCAGGAGAGTTATCAGAGATCTTGAGAGAGACCTGAGGCTACCTAGTGGAATTGTGTTCTCAATATTCTATGCTCTGAGACTCTATCCATTAATGCTTAGAGACTATGAGGAGATTAAATTATCAAGGATCCAGAGATCGAGGAGAAAATATATTCTGACACCTAATGATCTACAGAGTATTCTTCAACCACTTCTGAGCCTAGGTCTTGAAAGAGCTATTTGGGCCGGGATCTCTGCTGAGATGAGAGGATTATCTCTCAGGAAACCTAGGAGAGAAAGAACTTCTTTATCTAAATTCGATCTATTTATTGTAGTATTTATGTTGCTACAGATCCTAGCTACAATACTTCTATAAAGAAACTCTACTTATAGAGACGCTGCGGATCAAATCTGTTGCAACTCTTTGTATGTGAAGACACTCATATTAAACATTGCGGCTATTTCTCTTAACGAATTGACATGATCTCCTAATATTATAACATGATGATTCGTTGGAGCAGTTCTTGGGATATGAGTAGCTGAGGATTCTAACTCAATAATTACTTGTGTTCTACAGGTCTTGTCTGTTAATAATCCTGATTTAATCACTACACCTCTGTCAATCACCATTGTGCTAAATTCTCTATCAATTGACACAATCGTTACCTTATCACCATCTAATTCACCTGTGACGGCATATGGATTTAATGTCTCGAAGTGTGGTAGTGCTGAGGCTTTTCCTCTCACTATATCTAGTGATATTGTGCAGTGAGAGAATATTATTTGCCTATTCTTTACGGACACTATATTACCTATCCAACCACTTCTACCACTTAGTCTTCTGGCTAGAATCATACTAGGGATCACTGTTAGATCAGCTTCACAAGTCGCTACTACTCCTCTGCTATTGAGTAGTGAGAGTGGTATACACGGTGTTGTTTTTGTCTTCATTATGTAGGGGAAGCAATCAATTGAAACAACGCTATACTTCTCTCTACTTAATCTCTCCAAGGAGAGGTAGAGCCTAGCTATTTTATCGAGATCTTTTGTCGATACAGTGAATACATATTTACTCTCTATCTCTCTAGCGACCTCTCTCACTTCATCCGTGGATATGCTATTCATGTAATCAAGTAATTTGCTAATTGGCATAATATGCACCTCTGAATCAAATCTTGACTCAAAAGTATTTTCCACATCTCCCTTCTCTCTATCAGTGATCACCAAGATCCTTGATCTATATAAAGCAGATACTCCATTAACTATTCTCATCATGTAATCAATATTTTCTTCACATAGAGATGATGAAGGATCCTCGCACCAATATAGCCCCGCTGAGAAACCCTCATCCTCGATCTTACTTCTTGCAGATACTGCTGAGGCGAGACTATTATGCTCGGAGTGTGCTAATAAAAAGATTCTTTTGAAGTCACCACTGTTAAAGAATTTATGTATTAATGAGCTTGTGCCACCTGTTAAAACAATTGCTATAGGTAGATAATCTCTGTATCGTTCAGCTACTTTGCTAATATCTTCGTTGGATACCACGAATTCTTCGTGAATAACTACATCGGGATACTTCTCAAGATACTTCTTGAAATAATTCATGATATTGCTATAGTATTCTCTGCCATGTACCTCTGATGCGAAGGGTATCGCTACTACACGCATAAAAAATCACTCCATGAAGAATTCTTATCATAGCACAAAGGGATTTCTATCAATTATTGAGAATATATCTCTTGTCTTCTCCTCAGATAACCACGAAGCATATGACTGTGATATGTATACTACGAGATTATTTCCTATATCTATTTTCTTTATCTCAGCCGCGTAAACCACGAAATCTAGTTTCTTATTTAATTCATCAATTATTTCTCTAATTCTCTGATCGAGGTATTGGAAGAGTAGTGTTGCTTCATCAATAAATAATCTCTCGCATAATTCCTCGCTTCTCTTATCTCTGTATATCACACTAAACCACTTCAAAACTTCTCTAGCCCATCTAGCCCTAGATCTACATAACTCGATTGTCTCAAGATCCTCTAGGATCTCATTATAAATAATTCTCTCCGCCGCCTCAAAAGATATTGTGAGAAGATCAAAGTATTTCCTAGGATCCTTCATATAATATAGTTCTAGTATTATAGGTATCATATTAATCTTCTTACTCCTAATATCAGTTGCCACCAGAAACTTCTTTCTTCTTCTAGTGTAGAGTGTATGTGGATAAACTAGAATATCTCTACCACGTAAATGAGGTAAAATACTGGGGTACTCAATAATTAGTTTAGATGCCTCCTCAAGATCAAGAGATCCTATATCTAGATACTTAAAAGAATCATTTATTACCGCAGAAGTTGCTAAACCATAGTACTTAGATAAAGTTCTTCTAGACTCTATCAGAGACCCTCTACAAAATTATTTTAAATAAATAAAAACCTGCCTCATCTAAAATTCTAAATAATCGATACAATCCATACTAACCTACCTATTATTTCTCAGAAAAGAATGTGTTAGATCCAAAGAGTTTCTACATACTAATTTTATATTTGAGACATTAAATTCTTATCAGTAGATGTATATAAAGTGTCTAAGAATACTATATCCGCTTATCTCTTACTCATAAAATGCTTAGATAAAACCACTATAAAAACAAGAGGAGGCCGTGTCTTCGAATTAATGCCAGGAACCTACATATACGTAGGTTCTTGCGGCATTAATTGTAGTAGGATCCTGAGACATTTATACTCTAAGAAAAAGAGAAATTTTTGGCACATAGATTATTTACTAGATCAATGTTTACTTGAGAAGATCCTAATTATACCCAATTTAAGTGAGAGAGATCTTGCTAGTAGAATTAAGCAAGAAAATTATTTAGAGGCTGTACCTAAATTCGGTGCTTCAGATGATCCTTTTAATAAATCGCATTTATTTAGAATAAAATCTTTAGATAATCTCAATGATATAGTCGCTTTAATAATAAAAAAGATCTTTGAGAGGATCAGTTGAAAACACGTTATCGGTGCACCACACAATTATATTGGTGTAAAAATGCATATACCAGATGGTTTCTTGGATCCCTGGTTATGCGTTTTATTCTACGTTATCTCACTCATTGTATTGATCCTCTCAGTCAAGAGAGTAAAATTATCTGAGGAAAATATTGGTTTAGTATCTATTCTCACAGCATCAGTATTCGCCGCACAATTACTTGATTGACCTATCCCAGGTGGTACAACAGCTCATTTTGTTGGGGGAGCTTTGTTAGGTATTCTCTTTGGACCCTACCTAGGATCTGTTGTTATGAGTCTGATTCTTTTGATACAAGCATTATTATTCGGAGATGGTGGAGTAACAACTTTAGGAGCAAATATATGGAATATGGGTATTATATCTGTTTTCTCAGGATACTTTATATATAGGTTCATAACCAAGTTAACAAATAATAGATATAAATATGTTGCTGCATTTATCGCTGGCTGGTTCTCTACGGTGCTGGCAGCATTTTTCGCTGGTTTAGAATTAGGTCTATCAACAATCTTTCTCTACCCAATATATGTGACGATCCCTGCCATGGTTCTATGGCACCTGGGCTTTGGGTTAGTAGATGGCTTGGTTACCTCAGGTGTGGTGAGCTATCTCGAGAGATACAAACCAGAGATCTTAGGAGGAGAATGAGGTGATTTCATTGAAGAAGAGTGTTTTTATTCCAATAATAATTGTTTTATTAGCACCAGTATCTATTTATTTAGCACAGATCTTCCCTGATTATAGAGAGGGTTTATCAATAGTAGCTGAAGAAATAGGTTTAAATGAAACCACTATATACCCAGCTCCTTTATATGATTACACAATTCCATTTATTGAGAATCCCTATCTCTCAACAATAATAGCTGGATTAGTAGGTGTCGCAGTAATTTACCTAGTTATTTATGTGGTAGCAAGATCCTTTGTGAAGAAGGTGAGAAAGTGACTTGGTGAAGAAGAATTACATAGATCTTAGCAACTACATACTTAAAATACATAGTTATTTGCGAGATCTATCTACAATAGGTCTTTACAAAGATCAGGAAGGATTTATTCAAAGAACCCATATTTTGATAAAAATAATTTTTTACATAGGATCTATTATCATAATCTTTTTATCCACGAAGTTGGTTTCTTATATCACATTGCTAGTAGCTGTGATGTTAATTTATCTCTTCTCTAAGGTTCCGTCGCATAGTTTTTTAATAAAGATCTTGTTTATTTTGGCACCTTTATTTATTCTATTATCCACTCCTTATCTACTGTTAGGAAGAGAGATATACGCATTTAATATCTCTATAGACATAGATCGGGTCATTATCGTAGCTAAATTTATGCTGAGAACACTTTATTTAATTACAAATACAGTGCTTCTCCTCAGCACTGTATCAATTACTGAGATCCATGCTATACTCAGTAAATTTCACTACACAAATAAATTATCATTTTTAGTTCTGATGATCTATAGGGATCTTCATAGATATCTCAGAAAAATAATTGATAGATTAATAGCACTCAAACTAAGAGTTTACAGTAGTAGTATTAGAGAGGTATGGAGTAAACAAATCAGCTTATTATCAAGATCTTTGGTGAGAGACTTAGAGACAGCTTATTTAGTTAATCTAGCTATTCTAGCTAGAGAAAGAAGTCTAGCAATAAATTACTTTAGTGAATCTAGTGTAAAGCACTATTACTACTCCATTAATTCTAATTCCAGTATTTCTCTTAGGAAATCTATTTCTCATATTTCTCACAAACTATGTGTTAATGACTATATTCTCATGATTCTTATGTTATTACTTTGGACATCAATATTATTTATCGAGAGATTATCGTATGCCTGATCCGTTGATAACAGCTAAACAAGTCACATATATTTACCCAAATAACAGCGTGGGTCTAGATAACATAGATCTTGAGATCTACCCCGGCGAGATCATTAGTGTCGTGGGAGGGTCAGGAGCTGGGAAAACAACACTTATCTTAGTCTTATCGGGTATACTGAAGCCTACTAGAGGTTACGTGAATATTAGGAGTGGTAGATTAGGTGTGTTGCTTCAGAATTATGATGATATGCTGATTTTCCCAACTGTGAAGGATGAGATCATGGATATTGCCTCCTCAATATATAGAGATAGTCTCGGTGATCACAAGATAATTGAGAGTGAGATTATTGAAAGATTCTCTCTGAAGAATCTTATTCACAAGAGAATATATGAATTAAGTGCTGGAGAGAGAAAAAGAATTGTTCTATCTATTGTTTTTAGTAGAAGACCGGATATCGCTTTACTAGATGAGCCGCTAACAGATCTTGATAATTTAGGTAGAGAAATTCTAATAAGAGAAATCAAGGATATTAAGATGAGAAAAGGTGCTGTTCTAGTAGTCTCTAACGAAATTATTTTCCCGAGAGAGATCAGTGACACTATATGTATCATTAATAGAGGCAGAATAATTAAGTGCTTTGATCCTGTGGAAACATGTAGATACAGGGAATTATTACATGAAAATAATATAAGAGTACCCTCAAAAGAGATTTGTTGCTGAGAGTATTTTTACCCAACTATTTCAGAGAGAATAATTAGACCTATTAAGAATACTAGAATAAACAGGATCATTGCAAACAAGATCTCTTTAACAATATTATTTCTCACGTATTTAGATATGAATATTACTGTTCCCGACACGCCGTGAACTGATCCTAGAATAACGAGTAACATCCTGATATAAGGATCTGTGTGCAGAAACAATATATCACTATAGCTTAACCCGATTAACTGAAACATTCTTCTGAAGATCCCAGAGATCATTCCATAACCCGTAGCGAGATATAGCAGAGAAATTATTAGAAGAGGTATTGATGTTATCTCAATCAATCTATATAGAATAAAGCTTTGTCTCATGTCTTACTCCTCATCTTCTCATAGAATCTCTCTAATCTCTTGAAATCATTAATGAAAGGCTCGGCTGGGGCCCCCACAGGGAATATGTATACTGGCTCCTCCTCGGGTAAGGAACTAATTACACGAGACACAGCATCATCATAAAATGCTCCGACAGCGACTGTGCCTAGTCCCAGGGCCGTTGCCATTAGATAAATATTTTGACCAATGTGGCCAGCCTCCATATACACGTAGCGGTATCCTCTCTCTCCATATATTCTTGTTGTTCTCTTATAGACAGCGCATATAACTATTGAGACAGGTGCTTTAAGAACCCACTCTTGCTCCAAGGCGGCTCTATAGAGATCTCTTCTATAATCACCTCTCTTAACGATCTTCAAGCTGTGTCTCAAAGGATCATATTTATAGACCCCAGCCTCCAAAAAACCATCTCTAGTAGCCACACTTCTCTCGCCAATAACAACATAGATCTCCATAGGATACGTAGCACCAGCACTAGGTGATGTTCTCCTAAACCAACCATCAATTTCCTCAACCACACCATAAGAAGCCCATAGAATAAGTGATAGATCCTCTAAACTAATTGGCTTATTACTCCACTCTCTAATACTCTTCCTATTGAGTAAGGCATTCTCAACAAAAACACCACTCCTGGGATAAGGCAGCATTAGCATGACCTCACCTGCCAGGATCGTAGCTGTGGTCTCTCTAATCTCAGGAGCATAAGATCTATGTTTAATACCAATCAATGAATATATGATTAATAGAGAGGATAGTAAAGTCAATACAGCTGAGTAGATCAATACTTTTCTTCTCGCAGAATCAGTCGCAGAATACTCTAGAAACTTCTTGGATACTAGCCCTCGAATAATAAGATATATAATAATCAAAGCAACTAAAAAAACAATGATTATACGTATTAATTCAATCAATTTTCTAGACCCACTATACATGTAATACCAAAGTTTTATTAGTGAATTAGTGATGTAGAGAAACAAGCCGCAACTAATACACCCAATTACAGCAAGATCGGGTGAATAAATTAATTAAAAGATAGCTCAGTGAATTGAGAAAATTATTTAACCAAATCTTAATTTCCAAAAATATTAACACGTTGATTATATCAAGGTATTTAAACACTTAATTAAGAACTCTCATCTAATACAATTAATCATTTAATGAGCTAGGAGTACTCTGAGAATACATTATTAGCACCCCTGGT